>CAZQFZ010000031.1:0-23505 GCA_964592635.1 uncultured Rhizobium sp. | reverse complement strand
TTAATGAAAAATCAGGTAGACAATTTGCGGGGTTTTTCCATGCAAAATGGGTTAGCACATTTTTTGAATAGTTCATTAAGCAAAGGTGAATTTAATCAAGTAGTGAGTGATTTGTTCGAAGCTAAAACCAAATTATTATACATTGCTCCTGAAACCTTGAAGAAGCCAGAAACCATAGAGATTTTAAGTAAAATTAAGGTTTCATTTGTTGCTGTGGATGAAGCGCATTGTATTTCAGAATGGGGCCATGATTTTCGACCGGAATACAGAAAGATCAAACAAATGGTCAAAGAAATAGGCGATATCCCTATCTTAGCATTGACTGCTACTGCCACTCCTAAAGTTCAGTATGATATTCAGAAAAATCTGAACATGTTAGACGCCGAGCTTTTTAAGAGTAGTTTCAATCGTTCCAACTTGTACTATGCAGTTAGGCCCAAGGGAAGAAAGGATATTGTACACAAAGAGATTATCACATTTATAAAGCAACACAATAATTCATCGGGTATAATTTATTGTCTTTCCAGAAAAAAGGTGGAAGAAATATCTGAGATGTTGCAGAGAAATGGAATAAAGGCGTTGCCCTATCATGCAGGATTGGATGCTAAACTGCGTGCACAGCACCAAGATGATTTCTTAATGGAGAATTGCGATGTAATTGTTGCTACCATCGCATTTGGAATGGGCATTGATAAACCAGACGTTCGATATGTTATTCACTATGATGTTCCCAAGAGTTTAGAAGGGTATTATCAAGAAACCGGGAGAGCAGGGCGCGATGGATTAAGAGGCGATTGTTTGTTGTTTTATAATCCCAATGACATTGAGAAGTTGGAGAAGTTTATGAAAGACAAGCCTGTAGCTGAGCAGGAAATAGGTGGCTTGTTAATAGCGGAAACAGCCGCGTTTGCTGAAAGTTCGCAGTGCAGAAGAAAGTTTTTATTGCATTATTTTGGGGAAACTTTTGAAGAAAGCAGGTGTGAATCTATGTGCGATAACTGTGCACATCCCAAACCAAAAAGAGACGTAAGCAATGAACTGAAGATAGCTATTGGGTGTATGTTAGACATGAAAGGGGAATTTTCACTCAATCATATCGTAAATTTTATCATCGGAAATAAATCAGATGCTCAAATTAAAGACTACCATCATGATACGTATTCAACTTTTGGTAGTGGGAAAGACCAAGACAAGTTGTTCTACAAATCTATTATACGTTTGGCTTTGGTTCACGACTTTTTAAATAAGAATATTGAAAAGTATGGATTATTATCGGTGAACGAGTTAGGCAAAGAATATCTTAGAAATTCAAAACCTATCGAAATGGCTGTGGATGTAGAATTCGACAGTATTTCGGATGAAGATTACGAGAATTTCCGGTTAGAATCGGTTTGTGATGAGGTTTTATTCAACGATTTAAAAGATCTAAGGCGGAAAGTTGCGCATGAATTGGGTTTACCGCCATATGTTATTTTCCAGGATCCGAGTTTGGAAGATATGGCAATCAAGTACCCCATTACATTGGATGAGTTGGCCAATATTAATGGTGTAGGTAAAAACAAGGCGTTGAAGTACGGGTCGAAATTTATTGCCTACATCGAAAAGTATCTCAAAGAAAACGAAATTGATCGCCCATTGGATGTTGTGTTGAAGGGGAATTCAGAACGGTCAGCCAAGCGTGTTAATATTATTTTGAATATTGACAAACAGGTAGAACTTCCAGAAATTGCATCTCAACTGAAGATTAGCTTTGACGAATTATTGGATGAACTCACGCAAATTGTAAATTCAGGTACGAAATTGAATATTCGGTATTTTTTAGATCCGATAATTGATGAAGATTTACAAGATGAGATTATTGATTATTTTAAAAATAATGATGAAGAGGACTTGGATGCTGCAGTAGATCATTTTGACGGAGAATTTGATTGGGCTGAATTAAAACTGATGCATTTGCAGTTTTTAAGTGATGTTGCAAATTAATTTGCAACCTTAAACTAGTTTGAATATTAAGTGGTTGTAGCGAATTTATGTAGATAGATTGTCGTAAAAAATGATCGATTGTCTGAAAATTGAAACACAGGAATAGTTTTTTTTAAAGTTAAAAACTTGGCCTTATTTTTGCTTGTATAGAATTTTAAATTCCATTGACAACTTCAACATTGAATTTTGAGCAAATTTTTCGCAAGTATCGACCAGGATTACTGGCCTTTGCTAATAGTATTTTAAACAACATTGATGATGCAGAGGAAGTAATACACGACGTGTTTATAGCGTTTTGGAATCAAGGAAATTTAAGGGATATTGAAGAGTCGGGAGTAAAGAGTTATTTATTTACGTCGGTTAAAAACAGGAGTTTGAATCATATTAAAAAGGCCAAGTTAAACTATACTGATTTGCCTGAATATGTTGATTTTGTGGATGTAAGTCCGAATATTCTTCGCGAAATTGAAGGTCGTGAAGTGGAGCAACGAATTCATAAAATCATTGATGAGTTACCAGAAAAATGCCGTCAAATATTCATAATGAGCCGAGTATATGAACTGAGTCATAAGGAAATAGCGAGTATTTTAGAAGTTAGTCCGAAAACTGTGGAGAATCAAATTGGATTGGCGTTGAAATTTATCCGAAAGTATTTCTAAGTAATTTATTGGTCGTTGGCCAATTTTGATTTTGAAGATTCATTTACCTCGTTATAGATATCTTCATATTGTTTGAGGATAATATTCAAATCGAATTGACGAGCATGTTCTAACGCATTTTTACGAAATTGCAACAATTTATTCGAATCACTTAGTAGGTTAATTGCATCATTGGCCATTTTTTCGATATCACCTACATCAGACAGGTATCCCGTTACACCATCGAGTACCACTTCAGGCAGTCCACCTGCGTTAGAACAAATTACAGGAACTTCGCAGGCCATTGCTTCTAAGGCGCTTAATCCAAAGCTCTCTCGTTCGGAGGGCAAAAAGAAAAGGTCGCATACACTTAGAATTTCTTCAATAGCTTCTTGTTTACCCAAGAAAGTTACTTTATGGCAAACATGAAATTCTCGGCAGATTTTTTCAATGTTACTTCTTTCAGGTCCATCTCCGATGAGTAAGAGTTTTGCAGGAATTACCTTTTGAATTTTTTCAAATATTTGAATGATATCGCCAATTCTCTTCACTTTTCTAAAGTTCGAAGTGTGAACTAAGATTTGTTCTCCATTGGGTGCTATGGCCTTTTTAAAATGTTCACGGGGTTTTTTATTGAAGCGCTCAAAATCAATAAAGTTGGTAACCACTTTTATTTCTCTTTGTATATTAAAGTGAGATAATGTGTCGTGTTTTAAGCTTTCCGACACGGCAGTAACAGCATCGGAATGATTGATACTCCAACATACTACTGGCTCGTATGATGCTTCTCTTCCAACGAGAGTGATATCGGTTCCATGTAAAGTGGTTACCACTGGAATATATATACCTTCTTCTTTGAGGATTTGCTTTGCAAGTAATGCGGCAGAGGCGTGAGGGATGGCATAGTGTGCATGAATAACCTCGAGTTGGTTGGATCTTACTATTTCCACCATTTTACCAACAAGGGCAGTTTCGTATGGGGCATGTTCAAAAAGTGGATATTGGGGGATTATCACTTCGTGGAAGTAAACATTTTCCATGAAATAATCTAAACGAGCGGGTTGATTATAACTAATGAAATGTACTTCGTGGCCTTTTTTTGATAACGCTTTTCCCAATTCTGTAGCTAGAACACCACTACCACCAAAGGTGGGATATAGTACAATTCCTATTCTCATACTTCATTAACAAAGTTCTTTAAAAAATGTCATTAAATAGCAATGAAAAGTTTATAAATCGGGTGTATGTTATTTTATTTGCATAAATGATTGAATTCGATGACGAATATTTTATGGGAAGGGCACTGGTTTTGGCTCAACAAGCTTTTGATGAAAATGAAGTGCCCATAGGTGCAGTTGTGGTACATCAGAATAAAATCATTGGTAAAGGGTATAATCAAACGGAAAAACTATTGGATGTAACAGCACATGCTGAAATGCTGGCAATTACGAGTGCATCTCAATTTTTGGGTAGTAAATTTTTAGACGAATGCACGTTATATGTTACAATAGAACCTTGTGTAATGTGTGCGGGTGCAATCAAATGGGCTCGTTTTGGAAGGTTGGTATTTGGATCATCAGAACCAAAGTCGGGATATGAAGTTTATTGTTCCCCAAAAACTCTGAATCAAACCGAAATAGTGAGAGGGGTTTTGGAGGATGACTGCAGGGTAATAATGAAAGAATTTTTTGCAAGGAAACGAAAATAATTCCAATAACAAAGGTATAATTATTCGATTCAGCTCTTACTCAAATCGTTCATAAGCACCAAGATCTGGTTTTAACTTCCGCACTTTTCCGAATAAGTCGATTGGAGATGAAGTAAAAGTATTCGCTTTTTCAAAAGCAGAAGATAAAGTATCTAACTGATAATTCCCACGATCTAAATCTACAAAACGGGGGTTGGAATTAAACAAATTCGAGGTTTTATTAAAAACGTTCTTATCGTTTTTAGATTTGAAAATGTTATTGTCTGCGGTTATTGAAAATTGGCTGGCTGTTACTTGGTCTGAGTTAATTTCTTCAGTCTTATATCCCCAAACAATGCTATTTTTTAATGTAAAATTTAAATCATTGGATGCAAGCAAGATGCCATTTCCATCTCTTAGTGTGTTGGTAAAACCAAAATGGCCTTCATTTCTGTTGCCAAAATAGGAATAGTCGGCAAATGTGCATTGATTGAAGGTGTACATTCCCCCAAAATATCCCAAAAAAGTATAGCTTCCGGCATCAGCGAACAAGCAGTTATTTCCGGAAATATTGGCGTTCAAACCTAGGAGGCAGGCCTGACCACAGTATTGAATGCGGGTTTGCAGGAGTACTATTTCTGGTTTTTGAGAATAATCAATGCTTCCACCAAGCTGGTTGGCAAAGGCATCAAGCGCATCCTTTTCTTCTTGAGAAACGGGGGTTCTTGCGATAATCCCGATGGATGCATTGGTAATATCGGCAAATTCTGCATAAAATTTTCCACCTGGGGGTACATAAATCCCTCCCCATTGGTTTGGAAGAAACTGACTGTTAAAAACCGGTTTATCGCCTTGTATTGCGATTCGATTTTCTGCCGTGCCGAGCAGTGAAAGTTGACCTAAATTATAAATGTAAGTCCTTGCGGATGCATAAATTTTAATTCCATTATTCCATTTAACGTGTGCATTGGGGGAGATGTACATATTACCCACAATGACATACGGTTTGGTGGCATCGTTCCAAGTAGAATTGCTATTGAAAACAGAGTCGTGAATGTAATGTGCATCCCAGCCATAAGCGCCTAAAATAATTTTGGATTGTGTACTTCCCACATTGGCCATAATAGAATCAATAACCAAAGCAGGATGGTTTAGATTATTGGCTTCTAAAGCGCATTGAACAAAAATAAATGCGCTGTCTTTGGGAGCTATTTCTAGATCTTTGACTTCAGGGCCGGTAATTCCGTCAACATTGAATTTGTAGTAGGAGTTTTTTCCACCCCCGAGTTTTAATGTTGCTTTAACCCATTTATTTTCGGTATTTTTAATAGAAACTATTTTTGTTACTGAAATGGGATAAGTTGAACCGGGTTTTCGCGTAAAAATGGTATCAAAGTAAACAGTGTCTTTGGAAAATTGGAGTTTAGAATTTGAAATAAACTCGGGTTTTTTGATGCAGCTTGAAAATGAAAATATCCAAACAACAAAGCAGCCGATGATTTTATTTAAAGATATCTTCATTGTTTAAAATACTTATGTAAGAGTAATAGCGGTTTTCTGTTATTAAACCATTTTTAACAGCTTCTAAAACGGCACAGTCGGGTTCATGAGTATGAGTACAGTTTGAAAATCTACAATGGTTCATTACCTGTCTGAATTCTGGGAAATAATGAGGAATTTCTTCTTTGGGGATATCCACAACGCCGAAGTCTCTAATTCCAGGGGTATCAATAATTTGGGTATTACAAATTCCGTTGAACATTTCAGCAAATGTGGTTGTATGTTTTCCTTTTTCGTGGGATGCAGATACTTCGCCAGTTTTCGCTTTGGTGTTGGGAATCAATGCGTTTAATAAAGTTGATTTGCCTGCTCCGGAATGGCCTGCGAGCAAAATTCGTTTGCCTTGTATGGTATTTTTCAATGAATCCAATGTGTTATAATCCACTCCAGAGCCACTAAGAATTAGCACTTCAGCGTTTTTATAATTTTGGGTAAATTCATGGATAAATTGATCTAAGTAATTGCCTAACAAATCTGTTTTATTCAAAAAAAGAACTGCTGGCACATGAAATGCTTGACAGCAAAGTAAAAATCGGTCAATAAAACCAAATGAAGTTCGGGGTGCAACCATAGAAGCTACTAAAACTGCAGCGTCTAAATTGGTGGCTAGAATTTGGCGTTTGGAACTTAATTTATTTGCTTTTCGTATAATCCAATTGTTTCTTGGAAGAATGTCGGTAATTGTACCTGTATTTTCGTAGTTGGGATCGGGTTCAATCAAAACTTGATCGCCTACTGCTACTGGGTTGGAAGTGTCCAATTCCTTCAATCGAAGTTTGCCTCTGGTTCTGGCCTGAATCCAAGATCCATCGTTGGTGTATGCTAAGTACCAACTACCCGTAGATTTTGTAATGGTTGCTTGGATCATCGCGATTCAGGTATTTTGAATTATTTGTATTTGAAATTAAAATATCTTCTCACAAATGGATTTGGTTTGTGCCGATTTGCCCATGGTGTAAAAATGTAAAACAGGAGCACCATTGGCAATGAGTTCTCGACATTGGGTTGTTGCCCACTCGGTGCCAATTTGTGCTACTTCTTTATCCGATTTACAATCTTCTATAGCATTCACTAAGTCTTCAGGTAAATCTATATTAAAAATTTTGGGTAATGTAAGCAGTTGTTTTTTAGAAGATATTGGTTTGATACCGGGAATTATCGGAACATATATGTCATTGGCTCGACACTTATTTACAAAATTAAAATAGTGTTGATTATCAAAAAACATTTGGGTGACTAAAAAATCGGCTCCCGCTTCTACTTTTCGCTTGAGGTATTTTAAATCACTGGAGAGATTGGGTGCATCGATGTGTTTTTCTGGGTATGCGGCAGCACCAATACAAAAATTGGATTCAACGCCTTGTGTTAATTCTTCATCGAGATAAACCCCTGAGTTCATGTTTTTAATTTGGTGAATCAAATCCAAAGCGTTTTTATTTCCACCGAGTTCTGGTTCGAAGTATAAATCACCTTTTCTTGGGTCGCCACGGAGCGCAAGGACATTGTCGATTCCGAGGAAGTTCAATTCGATTAGGGCAGTTTCTGTATCGTCTTTGGAAAAACCGCCACAAATTAAATGCGGAACGGCATCAATGTGATATTTGTTTTGAATTGCGGCACAAATCGCAACTGTTCCAGGTCTTTTTCGTGTTGAAACTCGATCAAATGTATTATCTGTGCGCTTTTTTAAAACAAAATCCTCACGGTGGTAAGTAACATCAATGAACGAGGGTTTAAACTCCATCAATGGGTCGATACCATTGTAAATACTTTGAATTCCTAATCCTTTTAGGGGAGGTAGTATTTCAAATGAGAAAAGAGTTTTACCGTTTGACTCTTTAATGTGGTCAATTATTTTCATCGGGTTGGCTAGATACTATTTTATGAGTTATGATGATTCGTTTTTTTGACGTGTGTTGCAATTAATACTTTAGATTGGGTATTTGCCAAGCGTTTTGTTAATTGCAGGTTTTAGTGCATTTAATATTTGGATGATGTAAACTTTTTTGTTGAATTAGTACTTAGCAAAACTCTACACAGTTGTTTTTCATTGATTGAATTAAAATTCTGTTTTTGATTCATTTTGAATTCCAATAATTATATATTCAATCATTAAAACTCTAGATCTAAGGTCAGTGTTTCTGTACCTCTTAAAAATACCACTTTGGTTTTATCTCCTTTATTGAATTTGCCAAGTGCAGACATATAGTCGTTGATGTCATTGATTTCCCAATCGCCAAGTTTGGTTACTATATCGTTTCTCAATAATCCAGCTTTTGCAGCCGGTCTATCAGCAGTAACTCCATCAACACGCAATCCTTTTCCAGAGAAAGAGTAGTCAGGCATAACACCCATAGTTACTTTGAAACGAGTTTTACCTGGTGAGGGGTCTTTGGTTTTAGTAAAGGGTAGTTTTTTACGTTTGGTAGCTTTGATGGTTTGTTGAATAACGTCGATTGAGTAATACATTCCCTCATAATTGATTCTATTCTCATCATCATCTGGAGTATGATAATCTCTATGTTGTCCAGAGAAAAAATGAAGAACAGGAATGTTTTCAAGGTAAAAACTGGCGTGGTCGGATGGCCCCATTCCACTTTCTGTAGAATTGAACAGTAATTGGGAGGTGTCTGTTTTTAATTTAGAAAGTACATCTTTCCAAACGGGTGAAGTGCCTACACCGTTGATAGTCAATGTTTTTTTAGTGGAATCTATTCTGCCGAGCATATCGATATTTACCACGTAATTAATTTTGTTAAGAGGAATTAAAGGATTTTGGGTAAAGTATTTAGATCCAATAAGACCTAATTCTTCCCCACTAAATGCGATGAACAAGTAATTGTTTTTTCGGTATTTCCAACCTTTCAATTTGCGTGAAAGTTCCAACATTGCAGCAACACCTGAGGCATTATCATCGGCGCCGTTGTGTATAGCTAAGGGGCCCGAGTATCTGGAATTTTCGTATTCGTTGAATCCGATATGATCGTGGTGTGCACAAATTACCACGGTTTTTTTCTTGAAATTATTTTTGTAGGCAATTACATTATTTCCTATGGCTTTGGGTGAAATTACTTTGCTCACCATTTTTGCGCTTAACCCTATTGGAATCAGCGTGTTTGCTTTAAAATAGAAAACTGGAATTTGTGAAGGTGTGGTAGTCCGGTTTAATTTACCACTTGGGTCGTCTTCCGTTTTTTTGCTTTTTAAGAAAATTACCCCAACCGCACCCCTGGAAATAGCTTCTTTTACTTTTGAGTTGATATCGGCAAATTCTATTAATTCGCTGTGTGGATTTTCATCTTGAGCAAAATAACCCAATCTCATAACTACAATTTTACCCTTAACGTCTAACCCTTCGTAATCATTTTTATTTAGACGTTCGGCTACAATTCCATATCCAACATCGATGGTTGGAGCAGTAACTGAATCGTAATTGCAAGTCTGTGACAGTGGATAAAAGTCTTCGTACAAGGTAAATTCTCTTGGAGGAGCAGCCCCGTCGGGAGAGACTAAATAAAACTTGCAATCGTCGGTTGCCATACGGAATTGGGTAATTGTAAATTCTTGAATTCCGTTTTTTCCAAGAAGCTTTAACCCACTTTTTTTGAATTCGGCGGCAATATATTGGGCACTTGCAAGCTCACCTGGCGAACCAGTTTGTCGACCTTGAAGTTCGTCTGAAGCCAAGAAAGTAATATCTTTTTTCAACCTGCCGATGGTTTGCAATTTTTTCTTTAGTTTTTTATTTTTCTTGGGAGGTGTTTCGTTGTTTGAAGTAAGGAGTGGTGTTGACTGGTTGTTAACACGGAAGAATATATCGGAATGTATTGTTTTCGAGTAGTGAGCTTGGCTTGGAGAGCAGAATAAACATCCCCCGAGAAACAAAAACAAGGATAATTTTTTGGTATTAAAATAATTCATATACGGTTTTAACTAAAATGCTGAACGACAGAATTGCAAATATAATGCGTATGGTGATTACAGGTACTTTTGGAGCGACTTTCTGTCCGAAAGATGAAAAAGTGAATGCACCGATGGCCATTGGAAGGAAATAGGGCCAAACGAGATAATTAGTTTGAAGTAAATTTGAATGTAAGTTGTAAGGAGAAAGAAGTTGTTGAATTTGAGAATTGGAATATTCGAATATTCTTGGGGCATTTGAATTTAACAGGTATTGGGAAAGAGGTAGAATGGATAAAATAGGCACGATACTAAGGGAAAGAGAGGTGGCTTTTTTGATGGGTAATTTTAACAACATTCGGAATAGTGGGACCATAATTATTCCACCGCCGAGTCCACTTAAAGAAACGACAGAACCTGCGAAAATTCCGACGATTGCAGATTGAACAAACAGATGTTTATTGGGTAAAATGGGGTTTGAATCTTGGGTTTCAATTTTCTCTTTTACCAATAGCATGTTGGCGATGGATAGAAGTAAGAAACCCAAAAACACGGTTTGAAACTGTTGCTTGGAATACCAATTCCCATGTTGAATTAAATGGCTCATAGTTGCAGCCGCGACGGCTCCAGGAATGCCGATATTTATACTTTGTTTTAGGTTATAAGTTTGGAGTTTGATTTGTCGGACGATACCTGCCACTCCAGAAATAAAAACAAGTGCAATGGAGTTTGCTAGTGTGAAACGCACCATTTCTTCATTGGAGATGGAGTGATTTTGCAGCAGGAGAGTGATGATGGGGATAAAAATTAGACCACCTCCTACACCGAGCAAACCTGCGAGGAAACCGCCGATTGCGCCGACAGTTAGAAGAAGAAAAAATATGCCTATCAACATATTATTTTTTGGTAGTTGTCTTAAGAATGGAGGCTATATTTTCGGGTTTCGACAGTAAATTCTGCGCGTATTTTATTTCTGGATCGATGTTTAGAGTTGTTTGGTAATAGGTTGCATCATCAAAGAGGCGAATTAAAACGGCTTTTTTAAGTTCGAATAGGATGTCGTTTGAGTTGGATTTAATGAATTGTGAAATTTCTTGAGAAATTACATTTTTGTTGGGGGTTAACCAGCCAAATCGTTTGATCCATATAGTATCACTATTGAGAAGTAAGATTTTAGCATTCCAATTTTTAGTAAAAATTTCTGGAGCTTTTTGAGCTGCAAATTTTTCAAATGAGCTGAGCATATTTACTGAGTAATCGGCATTTTCAAATTTGGATAAATTGAAAGAGTTAGGATTTTCTGCTTCTTTTCGGGTAAACTGATTGGCCCAATCGAATATCAGATACTCTTTTTCCATCCACTGAAGTAATTCTTTACCATTGAATAAGGGGAGAAGTATGTCGGGATCAATTCCGGCCCCGTCGAAAACAATTCTGCCGTTGTTGGTTTTAAACGCTATTTTTTCAGAAACTGATTTGGCGGTGGCTTTACCTGATGCATCTTTTTGGTTATAATTTAGACGTTGTATGCATCTTCCACTGGGAGTGTAATAGCGTGCAGTGGTAATTTTCATTTGCGTTCGATAAGGCAAGTTTTGATAATTTTGAACCAATCCTTTTCCGAAGCTGTTTTGTCCGATGATTACTGCTCTGTCTAAATCTTGTAGTGCACCGGAAACTACTTCAGAAGCTGAAGCAGAGCTGGCATTGATTAAAATAGTTAGAGGTAAATTGGGTGCAATGGGAGTATGAGATGTTTTCCAATTTTTAGGTCCTTGATGACCTTTGCCTTTAAGGTTAACTACGGTGGTGTTAGGTTCTACGAATAGTCCAACTATATTTACGGCTTCGTTTAGTAATCCGCCACCATTGTTCCGTAAATCGAGAATTAATCCGTTGAAATTGGGATTTTGTTGGAGTTTTTTGAGTTCAGATTCTACTTCGCGAGAACAATCATTTCCAAATTCATCGAGTTTGATATAACCGATTCGATCGTTTAACATTCCGGAAAAGGAAACGCTTTTTGAGTTGACACTGCTTCGGGTAACTGATTTAATTAGGGTATCATTTCCTCTGAGTAATTGAACCTTGAATTGCGTATTGGGTGCTCCTCGAAAGAGTGGCATGAGGTCTTCATTGCCAAAATCTTTCACTGAGTTATTATCGATTTTTATAATTTTATCTCCGAGTAAAATGCCTGCTTTGTGAAAACCATAGCCCTTAATAATTTCCGTGACAACAGGTTGATTGTCGCGAAACTGTACTCTAGCACCAACGCCGCCGTACTCGCCATGACGTTCAATTAGAGCTTCTTCTGCCTGGTATTCGGTAAAGAATACAGTGTAAGGATCCAGTGATTTAAGCATGGAAGAAATGGCAGTTTTGATTAAATCACCAGGAGGTAAATCATCCACATAGTGTTCACCCACTTCCTTATAAACGGATGAAAAAATTTCTAAATTTTTAGCAAATTCGAACAGGTCGTTGGACCATTTTGCACTGGTACTAAGAAATAGGGATAGAATACTTAAAACGAACCACTTGGGTATTTTGATGGTCATTCTTCAAATTTACGATTTCCTCGTAAAAAATTACTCCATCACCGAATCAATTCGATTTAAGATGGTATTTTGAGGCTCGAATCGTAATTTTGATGCTTAGGTTACATTTAAATTATAAACACATGTTTTTGATTATACAGAATTTTACGTTTGAGGATCGATTTGCCAATTGGGCTTACCAAATGGTTTTGAATGCTGGGGTTTCAAAAGAGTCGGCTATTATGGTCAAAGTTTCTATACTGATAGGTTCTTTGGTAATAGTAGCAGTATTAATGGATTGGATTGCTCGGAAAACCATTCTTTCGTTGATTCGAAGTTATTCAAAGAAAATAAACCATCCTTTCTTGAATGAATTGGTTGATAAAAAAACGTTTAAGTTTTTGGGGCACATCATTCCATTGTGGTTTGCTCAAAGTAGTTTAAAAGTGGTGCTTTATGGTTTTGAGTCGATCATACACCCACTCGAACACGTTTTATCGTTGGCCATCATTTTTGTATTTCATCAATTCGTTCAAAGTGTTTTAAAAGTGCTAAAGGTAATCATGTTGGAAGTGGATTCTTTGAAAGATAAGCCCATAGCTTCTTTTGTTCAATTGGGTTCCATGATTGTAAGTATATTGGCTCTACTATTTGCAGTTTCTGTTATTACGGAAAAGTCATTATTGTCTTTGTTAACTGCAGTTGGGGCAATGAGTGCAGCCTTGTTGTTGGTTTTTAAGGATGTTTTATTGGGATTATCTGCTTCAATCAAAATTTCATCTCAGGATATGTTACGCAATGGCGATTGGGTAGAATTTGCTAAATATGGTGCAGATGGAAAGGTTATTGATATTAATTTATCTACGGTAAGAATTCAAAACTGGGATCATACGTTTACTACAATTCCAACTACTGCATTTACAATGGATGCGTTTAAAAACTGGAGGGGCATGGAAGAGTCGGATGGACGGCGAATAAAGAGGGCTGTTAATATTAAGCAAAGCAGCGTTCGATTTTGTTCTGTAGGGATGTTGGCTCGATTCAAAAAAAATCCACTTTTAACTGAATACATTGAAACGAAGCAATTGGAGTTGGATGCTTACAATGCAGAGATAGAGCGAACTGGCAAGGGGGTTAAAAAAGAGTTTACCAATTTGGGATTGTTTCGGGTATATTTGAAGAATTACTTGCTTCAAAATCCGGAAATTAATAAGAATTTATCGTTGATTGTTCGTCAGCTTTCACCAACTGACAAAGGAGTTCCGGTTGAAATTTATTGTTTTTCCAAAGATAAGATTTGGGCGGACTATGAAACAATTCAATCGGATATTTTTGATCATGTTTTTGCATCCATTCATTTATTTGATTTAGAGATTTTTGAAAGTCCAAGTCACGAAGAACATTCCAACCGTGCATTGGATTCTGAGGAGGTAAGTGAAACCGTGGAATAATATAAATTTTAGCTCAAAAGAAACGTCAAATAAATAACTCAGTATTTCAGTGAAAAAAATGAATGCTACAAGTAGAAAAGATATGAATATTAATAAAATACAGAAAGTTTTAAATACAATTGGAATAATTGCAATTTTTGCAATGTGGGGTAGGAATATTTCTGCTCAGAATGCCGTATTCCCCAATAATGGAACATTGTTTGATGACCAAATTCACAAGTTGGAGTTGTGGATGAATTCCACCGATTATGAGGAAATGGTAAAGACGGAAAATTTGTGGACGAATCAGCGGTATTTAGTGATGCTTGTTTATGATGAAAAGGATACATTAAGAAACTGTGATATTCGATTAAAAGGGAATACATCCAGAACTTCAAAGCGAAAGTCATTTAGAATTGATACAGATAAAAGAATAAGTAGCCAGACATTTCAGGGTTTGAAAACCTTGAATATTCACGGTAATCATAACGATCCTTCGATGATGCGGGAATTTTTAAGTGCTTACACCATGCGAAAAATGGGAGTTCCACATGCTCGCGTGAATCATGTTCGGTTGTATGTAAACGGAGAGTATTTTGGTGTAAGAGGTTTGGTTGAATTTATCGACAAAACATTTTTGAATAGTCGTTTCGGGGAGAAATCGGGTAATTTATATAAGTGTACATGGCCGGCTGATTTAAGCTACAAAGGTGATGAACAGCAAAAATATAAGGATATCATCAATCCATCCCCCGAAAATGAAAGAGCCTATGATTTAAAAACGAATGAGTCTGACGATGATTATACGGGTTTGGTAAATCTGATATCCATGATTGAAAAATTATCGGCTAATGGGTTTAAAGATTCAATCGAAAAGCAGTTCAACGTGAATGCGTATTTAAAGGCTTTAGCAGCAGAAGTATTGATTGGTCATTGGGATAATTACTTTGCAAATAAGAATAATTATTATTTGTATGACCATGTTAAAGATAAGAAAATGAATTACATACCTTATGATATGGACAATACTTTTGGGGTGCAGTGGGGATTTTCAAATATCAACAAGAGAGACATACATAATTGGGGGGATAAGGGTAAAAGTGCTGCTCCACTTACATACGCATTGTTGGAACATACAGAATACCAGAAGATTTACGAGGGGTATATTTACGATGGGATTGAAAATTTCTTTAATGAGATTCATATGTATCCTGTGATAGATTCGTTAACGAAGAGATTGGATCCTTGGATTAAATTGGATAAACAATTTTCGGGTGTTTGGGAGAGTGATTATGGTTTTACCTACGAAGATTGGAAGAAATGTATCAATCAAGTTTTGGGTAATCATGCCACTTACGGTATAAAACCCTACATTGCTGATCGAAGTAATTCGGCCAAGCAACAGTTCAAATTCAGCAATCATGTTGGAGAAATTAAACGAGATGAGATATTGATTTATCCGAATCCAGCATCAATGTATTTGATTGTAAATCAAATTAGTGGTAAAAGTTTTGAGGTTTTAGATTTGTTGGGAAATATTGTTTCATGCGGAGAAATTCAAGACGGAAAGGTGGATATTTCAATTTTGAAAAATGGGGTGTATTTGTTGAGGAGTGAAAATAGGACAGTTGGAAGATTTCAGGTGGTTCGATAATTTAATGTTATTGAATGCGTTGGGTCAATGGGTGACTTTTTAAGTATAAAAAATTTACAATTTGCTATTTGATAAACAACTAAATTTGTTGTTATGCAAATAGCTCGCATTTTTCAAATCGTATTGGTTGGTTTATTTGTAATTCAGCCAATAAGTGTATGGTCACAATTGAAAGGAACATATACAATTGGAACTTCAGGGTCTGATTATTCTTCATTTGAGAGTTTCGTAAATGATTTTAACAACAATGGCGTGAATGGTGACGTTGTATTGAATTTTAATACGGATATAAACCTGAGTAAAACGGTGGTTATATCTGTCCCTAAAAGCAATCCAACAACTGTAAAATCAAGATTGATTATTAACGGGAAGGGCAAGAAGCTCATCGGTAATTTAAAGCGTGAAATGATTCATTTTAACGGTGTGGATCATGTATGGATTAAAAATTTGACTTTAGAAAATCAGTTTTCGAGTTCAAGTTTAATGGGAATACGTTTTAGTAATCAAGCCGATAGTAATACTATTGATAGTTGTGTAATTTCATTCAATAAGTTAAAGTCCATTTCCAGTCAACCGGGAGCTTATGTGGTTTTTGCGCAGGTGGATTCTGCAATTACCAAAACACCAACTGGGTTTTCCAATGGTAAGAATAACACAATCAGCAATTGTTTGATGCAAAGTACAGGGGGTTCACCTGGTCCAAATTACGGGATTTTAGATTTTCAGAATTCTATAAATTACTCCTATACCGCCACCAACAATTCGTTTTTGAACAATCGAATTACCAATTTCTACAGTATCGGCATTTATACAAGGTATGTAAATGGTGAACAAATAATTGGGAATAAAATTTCACGTTCAAATGCAAGTAGTAGCGATGCGGTAGATTCTTCATTGAAAGCAATTTATATGGAAGAGGCTTATACATTAACTAGAACCGTTCGAATTGACAACAATGAAATTTCTAACTTGCCTTATTATGGTGCTTCGTTAAGTACAAGTAGTTTATCCCAATTTTTTGGAGTACACATAAAGTATGTAGTTGCTGATCCAACTAATTCGCTGGTTGTTTCTATTTCAGGCAATTATATTCATGATAATGTTTCTTCCGAATTATCTCATGGAATATTTACAGAATATTCTGAGGGAATTGATATTTTTAAAAATGTGATCCGTAATTTGAAAATTTCTAGTGGAGGCATGTTTGGTATTTTGGGAAGTTATGGTACAGACCACAAGATAAACTACAATACGGTTTCGGCATGTGATTTTGGATCAGGTACAGGAAAATCAAATGGTGTGGCGATTTATGCTTTGGATATTGAAACATCGTTTTATACGATGAATGAAATTCAGAATAATCAAGTAGATTCTAACAGTGCAAGTGGTGAGTTTTATGGAATTTCAAGTGTGTGGGCTGGAAGCTGGACAGTTAAGAATAACAGGGTAAGTCATAATTTGAGTAAGGGAAATTCTTCTGGAATTGCAGCTGCTACGTATTTTTTGTATATTAAAAACTTAGATTTTATAGGGAATTTGTTGGCTAATAATTTTGGGGATGCTGAAACTCATGGTTTGTACACCATCAATTATAATTCGGGTAATAGTTTGAATATTATCCAAAATACATTTTACGACCGCGACGACAATAATAGTGGTCACATAAGTAGCATGGTATATGTTGATGACGATTCCAACATTGATTTTATTGGAAATGTTGTTGATGGAAAAGGTGGTGGAACAGGAATAGTAGTGAGTTTGTTTACATACAATACAATTGGTAAGGTATCTAGCAACTCGATATACTCGGATTATAGCACTGAGTGGTGGGCAATTGAAACAAATTCATTTTCAGATTTCAGTTCTTGGAAAAATAGTGGTTTTGTAGATGATGATAATTTCAGAACGGTGGCCAAGTTTGTAGATGTGGCAAAAGGTGATTTCCGTTCTAAAAATATTATGAATCAAAACAATGTGATTTCAAAATCCATTTCAAAAACGGATTTAACCGGAAAAAAAAGAAATCCAATTGCTTCAGATAGAGGATGTTTTGAGGATTCTATGAATATTCGAATGGTTCGTGCGCATTTTAGTTTGGGAGATTCTATTTGCAATGGATTTGAAACCAACATCAAAGTAACTATTGCCAACGATTACAGCGATACCATTAAAGAATTGACTTTAGGATACAGTTTCAATGGTAAAAATGTAACAGAAAAAATTAAAAAGACCATATTGCCTCAAGATACAGCTGTGTTACAATTTGCAAATACGGTTAAACTAAATGCTTCGGGCAATCAGTCATTGAATGTTTACGTAGCACAGTCCAATGATTTCATTAAAGACGACACCATAAAATTCAAAACTTTCGTAAAAAAGGCACCAGGGGGGTCGAAAATTACATTAAGTACAGTTGCAGCAAGTAAAAATAATCCGTACTTGATTTCCAGCAATAAATATGCTACCTATAACGGACTTCAAGTTGGTTTTGATGTAACTCCTCCTACTGGCTTTAATCGTTCAGATTACGGTGCAAATAAAAAATGGATGGCTTCGACTTCTGCAAAAACTTTAGGTGGGAAACCTATTTCAGGTAGCAGTGTGGTTGTGCCTACTTCCAATACAGATTTAAAATGGAGTTTTTTAACTACGGATACTTTATTGGAAGACTCAACTATACTAGTTCAATTGAAATTAACAGACAATTTAAACGGATGCGATACTTTTTTGAATGTTTCGGTGCATGTTAGTCCTTCACCTAAATTGAATTTTGTCTATCCAACGAAGCTATGTTCCAGCGACACTATTCATTTCGTCAATAAATCAACCATTAAGGGTAAGAATAGCTTTATGGAATTTACGTGGAAGTTTGGAACAAGTAGTATGGATTCGAGCACAGATATTGATGGAAGATTCATTTACAGTAATGGTGGGAACTATAATGTTAAATTGATTGCCAAGACATACCCTTACGGTTTCTTATTTGAAAAAACTGCAACATTGAGTGTTACGCAAACACCTGTGGCTAAATTTACTCGGAATAGTGGTTGTGAAGGCCAGGATATCCTGTTTAGTAATACCTCATCAGATACTACGGCCACAATGATTTGGAATTTCGGTGATAATACTGGTGATAAAACCGTTTCAAAAATGAATTTTGGCTATAAATATGCAAAATACGCAACCTATAATGTGATGTTAACAGCCAACAAGAACGGTTGTTCCTCATCGGCGCAAAGCAAAGTGACTGTTTTTGAAAATCCCAAGGTTGGTTTCACTATTTCAGGTGGTACTTGTATGGGTGATAAGTTTACATTTTCAAATACCACTGTAATGAATACTAGTTTGTTTGGAGTGGTTTGGAACTTTGACGAAAATGGAGCTGTAAGTACTCAAAAGAGTACAAATTACACTTACGCGAAATCGGGTGTCAAAAACGTAAAATTGGTTATCAATACAGAGTTCGGATGTTCAGATTCAATTACGAAAACGCTCACGGTGAAACCGGCACCGATGCCTGATTTCACTGTGGGTAGATTGTGTTTGAATAGCAAGACTATATTTGAAAATAAAACACCTAAGATTGCTGGAACATCAGAGTCTAAGACTTGGTATGTGGACAATAATCAAGTATCAATCAAAGATAGTATTCACAGAAGTTGGAATAAGGTAGGCAATTACACGGTTCGGTTGAATGTGCTATTGGATAATGGCTGTACTGCAAATTCAGAAAAGGTGGTTCGAGTTTTGAATGAAGTTAATCCTCAATTTACTTTTGAGGAAGTATGTTCCGGCGACACCGTTGAATTCTTAAATAAAACAGAATTAATGGCTTCTGATAGCATACGATATCATTGGGATTTCGGGAATGGAGATACTCTATCTGCGTTTAGTGCTTCGCGCAATTATAAACCTTTACAAACTCAAACCTATAACGTTACATTAAAGGCACAATTGCGAAATGGCTGCGAATCTTCGATTGTAAAACCTGTAACGATTTATGAATTGCCTAAGACCTGCGATTTCGAATTTACTACGGCTTACGAGAGCGCATTTTGGGGAATTAAGCTTGAGCCCAAAAATTCTTCGGGTTTGATTGGTGGACAAGAAGGAGTGAATTATCAGTGGAATGTAAAAGGAATGGGCAATAAAAATTCCAGCAATACCAACGCTGCTGTCATTTACGACTTAGGTTCTGATGGGTCATTTGAAGCGAGTATGATTGCTTCTACGAGTCAAAAAGGTTGTGAGTGTAGAATGAATAAAACCATTGTTATGAATCGAAGTCAAATTAAGAATTTGAAATCTCAAGCCATGGTGATTTATCCCAATCCAACGGAAACAAATAAAATCATATTGAGAAGTGCAGATTTACATAAGGAGAATTCGAATCAATTAACAGTTAGAGACGTTTTAGGTAGAAATATTTCCTTTAAACAAGTTCAGTTGGAAGACGGCGAAATCGAATTGGAACTTGGCGACATCGCATCGGGGTTGTATTTTGTAGAAGTTCGAAATTCAAAAGGATCAATCAAAGGCCAATTCCAGAAATTATAATTAAGATTTCGTGTAAGTTCATTTCTTTGTGTTTTTTATCTTTTAATAGTTTTGGGATTTTTATGAAGAATACGTTTTTGTGTTTTATACTTTTGTTGTTTTTTGACAAACATTCGGTTTATGCACTTCATGATTCCTCTACTATCGGGGCTGCCAACCATATTAAATTTCCGAGTTGGATTCAAAACATGGTAAGTGATACCATTTCTAGTTCTAAACCGCGATTTTTGTTTTATCCAACTATTGGATATTCACCTGAAACGCGTTGGGAGTTTGGTGCCAGTGGATTGGTGGTTTTTCATTACAAAAACGACACTACAGTTCGTTTAAGTGAGATTAGTGCTTTCGGTTTTTACACCCAGAATAAACAACTTGGATTGTGGTTAGATCATGCCATTTTCGGCGCTAGAAATAAATATTTAGCATTAGGAAAAGTACGATTGCAAAACTATCCATTATCGTATTACGGTATTGGAGTGCACAGCAAAAATGAAGTACAAGCCGTGGTACCTGCGAATTATTACAGTGTTAGAGAGCGATTGGTTTACCGTGTCAAAGGGAATTTTTTTGCAGGTCTTGAGTTGGATTATCAACAATTAAGCGGAGCACAATTTAATTGGTCGCCGAATTATCAAATCAATCCCATTCCATTGGGTGGAAATGGGAGCAGAAACTTGGGATTGGGATTGGGTTTGATTTTAGATTCTCGACACAATGTTTTGAATGTTAGAGATGGTTATCTCGTGGAGTTGGCATATTTGCATTATGGAAAGATTTTCGGTGATCAGTCGTTTCCGATGACCTCTACCATTTTGGATGCCAGATACTTCAAACGTACATTCAAAAATCAAGTGTTGGCTATGCAATTGTATGGACAGTTTTCAGCGGGTCAAGTTCCGTTTAATCAGTTGAGTATGATGGGTGGGGATATGATTATGCGTGGATATTATTTAGGTCGCTTCAGAGACAATCGATACGTGGCTGCTCAAATGGAATACCGTTTTTTACCTTTCCCATTCAGTAAGCGATTGGGCGGTGCTGTTTTCGGAAGTGTGGGTACGGTTTCAAATGGAATTCCACTCCAACATTTCAAATTTGCAGGAGGTGCTGGTTTGAGGTATTTGTTGTTTCCGAAGAAAGACATTTTTACCCGAATAGATGTAGGTCTTCAAAAAGAAGGATACGGAATCTACTTTTATATAGGGGAAGCGTTTTAAGGCGCCTACACGTTGTTTAATATTTCTATATCATTTGGCGGTTAAGCACTTTTGTAAATTATATTATTGTGTTTCGCTTGGTTAAGAACTACTAACAGCTTTCTGAATTGGCTTGTTCATGTTATTAGGCATTGCTTAATTTTACATGATATAGTTGATTAACGAAGCGTTTGTTACACTATTTGGTTTGATAAGTGATTAGAACTTACGAATAGGCCAAACGCGGCTCGTGTAACCATCTTTGGTCAATTGGTATGTTATAGGAACTAGAAAATACTCGCTGTCGTAGTAATAATAACCCAGTGCGGGATTCATTCTGCCTGAATAATAGTAGTATTGATCCGCTTCTGTTGACGACATAAAGTTGACCCATCCTTGGGTTTGGGAAATGAAGCTGGAATTGGCCTCCATCAATACGGTCAGTTCTTTAATAGAGGGCAAGAACCAATCTATGTAACCATTAAAATTCAGTGAATTGCAATAGTATGCTCCTTTAGCTTCAGAGACAAGAACGTCAATTAAGGATTGTGTGTTTTGCTCGCCGTCACCAATTTCGCTTCCTTGAGCTCCCATGCTAACAGGAATAGTTGAAAATACCAAATCGGCTATTTTGTTGTTGGGAGTACAAATCAGACCATGACATACAGCAGAATCGAATCCTTTATCACCGGGCTGTAAAATATAAAAAACGTTACCACCTTGGTATTCTTCTCCGATTTCTTTATCTCCCGTGCGGAAAGAAATCACTTTTCCAAAACTAACCCCTTTACTATTCCGAGCAAATGCTCTTGCATAATAAGTGGTCATTGGCTTTAAATCTTGTACCACAATTTGAAACGGTTCGAAAGTTTTTTTCTTATTGTATTGAACTTGATCGTTGAATCCAGGATTGGGTTGTTCTGAAACACAAACACCACTTTCAATTTCTTCTGAATTACCATTGAATTCAATATATCCCTCAATTGTAGCAGCAGTTGCGCCAATCAATAAGGCTTTTTTTGTGCCTGAAACAGGCAATTCTATTGCTTTTTCGCATCCTTGTGCAATTATCGCAACGATGGTGATAAGTATAAAGTTTTTAGTTTTGAGAATATGAGTTAACATGGAATTAGTATTAATTTTGGTTGAACTTAAATGTGTACGAGAATGCGGGAATGATTAAAGGAAAGTCATCAATATACATATAAACTAACCCTACATCGTAGGTGTGTGTTTTATTGAAGAACATGCGCAAAAAAGGTCCCCCAAAAACAGTGTTATTCTCGGGTAATACCCAAAATTCACCCATTAAAGCCAGGGAATTCGACAATCTTCTGATGCCTGAAATACTCATTGCTGGAGAATATGTGCCGCGTCTGGATTCTGTGTAGTTGGTACTATATCCACCAAAAGGGCTTGGGGAATAACCGGTGGGAAAGTAACCCTTTTCTGAATACATGGAATACCCAGCGGCAACGGAGATGTTGGATTCTGCGTTTCCATAGGTGTAGCAACCAAAACCGATGCCCAAATAGGTATTTGGCTCAATGTAAGTCAGGTTACCTACTTGCCCGCCGATAGCAATGTGGTGATTTTCTTTGATTTTATACGAGTATTTGCTGGAAATAAACATCGGAATACCGGCCACCGTGGTAGCAATTCCTAATGACCAATTATCCGTGATGCCATATTGCAACTGTGCCGTGAGTAAATAGATGGATTGAATGTAAATTTCATCTTTTTTCATAGGCAATGCCGTGGGAGTATAGAAATACCTTGAAGGATGTGGATTGGGGATAAAAACCCGTCCTTTAATCATATTGTCTGTAGATACCTTGGATCGAGATACTATGATGTATGAAGGCAGAATTACGACTCTATTGTCTTGTAGTTTTATAGTTGTTTCTCTAGGATTCTCTTCTAAAAATCGACCAATGATTGAATTTCCATCGTTTGTTTTGATGATATAAAGCGAGGTATCTAAGGAATTGGTTTTGGCTGTATCAGAAGAATTTGCTGGTGTATTTGTTTCGATTTGTTGCGCTTCCAACTTTTCCATTGTGGCAAAGCCGAAAAGGGTAAACAAAACAAATATGGTGGGTTGTCTAAAAATTCGCATTACACAAAAGTCGTAAAATTATTGGAAAGCTGTTATGATTTTTGTCAGTTTGAAAAAAATGTGAAATTATGACATATACAGTGGTGCATCTTTTGGGTGAATTTTAGGAGTTCTTCTAACTGATTTGACTATAAAAACTGGGGAAATTTAAGTAGTTTTAATAACAGTTTCAAGAACAAATCTTGGATCAGTAGTGTCCCGTTAACTTTTTTTCAATCCTCGTAGTGCCCAGTAAAAACAG
>CAZQFZ010000030.1:9971-23895 GCA_964592635.1 uncultured Rhizobium sp. | reverse complement strand
ACGGATTTGGTCGTATCGGGCGCCATGCATTCAAATTCTTGTTGCAAAAACCCGGAGTTGAAGTAGTTGCAATCAATGACTTGACAGACAACGCAACACTTGCACACTTGTTAAAGTACGATTCGGTTCACGGAAAGTTCAACGGAACAGTAACTTCAGACGACAACAATTTGTATGTAAACGGCAAAGCGATTCGCGCTTTAGCTGAAAGAGATCCTAAGCAATTGCCATGGGGTGAAATGGGAGTAGATGTAGTTTTAGAAAGTACAGGTATTTTCACTTCGGATGAAAAGGCATCTATGCATATCACCGCTGGAGCGAAGAAAGTAGTTATTTCGGCGCCAGCCACTGGAGATATCAAAACAATTGTTTTGGGAGTAAATGATTCTATTTTGGATGGCACTGAAACCATTTTGAGTAATGCTTCTTGCACCACGAACTGTTTGGCTCCAATGGTAAAAGTATTGGATGATATGTTTGGTGTTGAGGATGGTTTTATGACCACGATTCACGCATATACTGCAGACCAAAACTTGCAAGATGCCCCTCACAAGGATTTACGTCGTGCTCGTGCTGCAGCATACAGCATTGTTCCTACTTCTACGGGAGCTGCTAAAGCTGTAGGTTTGGTATTGCCTCATTTGAAAGGAAAATTAAACGGAAACGCAATGCGTGTTCCCATTCCAGATGGTTCTGTAACTGATTTCACTGTAAACTTGAAAAAGCCTGCAACTGTTGACGAGATCAACGCTGCTATGAAAGCTGCTGCAGAAGGTGCAATGAAAGGTGTATTGGAATACTGCACAGACCCGATCGTAAGTATTGATATTATTGGAAATACACATAGCTGTATTTTTGACGCTGATTTAACCCAAGTTATTGGAAACACTGCGAAAGTGGTAGGATGGTACGATAACGAAACTGGATACAGCGCACGTGTAGCGGATTTGATTGCTAAAATTGGATAATTGAGGTTTTCATTCACCTAAATAAATTAAAAGGGCAGCTGAATCAGCTGCCCTTTTGTATTTCTGATTGTCCTATAGTATTACTTCATTTCTGCTATTCCGTTGGTACTTCAGAGTTTTGTTCATTCGTTGGTATTACTTCATTTCTACTATTCCGCTAGTACTTCAGAGTTTTGTTCATTCGTTTGTATTACTTCATTTCTGCTATTCCGTTGGTACTTCAGAGTTTTGTTCATTCGTTGGTATTACTTCATTTCTACTATTCCGTTGGTACTTCAGAGTTTTGTTAGTCGGTTTGAATGAAGAAATCATTAGAATTACAATAAGAAAAAAACTGTGTTGAATGGAATTACAGATTAAACCGTAAATGCCCGGTATCATTTCATTATAACAGACATTTTGCCTTTAAGTTGGGTTCTTACAAAAAGTTCTTTTTGCAGGATTTGAATATCTGTTACTTTCAAGGTGTTCAAATTACCCTTTAGAGATATTCCGTTGCCCATTTCTTGGTTTAAGGACGTATTCATGGCTTTTTTTGCATCATTGATTTGGGGACTTAGGTCCATATTCATGGCATCCTGCATTTTTTTTCGAATTGTTTCATTCAGCAACCATTTAGCACTTTTTAGCAGAATGTTTTTGGTAGATAAATCGAATTGCAAATCTTCAATATGAACGGTATTTTTTTCCGAATCAAAAACGGGTTTTCCTGTTAAAAAGAGAATTCCCTTTTTGCTTCCTGAGAATTTCACTTCAACGCCTAACCTATCTTGTGCAGCAAATAACTTTAGATTATCAACGAAAATATAATTTTTTCCTGCTTCAAACTTTTGTCCCTTTACCATTGACATTACTTGTTTTGAAAGTGAATCGAAGTCCATTTTCAAATCGGTAACCACTTCGAAACCACCGGAAGGTTTATATGTACTTAAATTAGGCAAAGGTTTTACTGTTGATCCCCAACTTGTAGATTTTATAGCAGGTGTTGCTTTTATACCCACATTAAACTTTAGGGTGTTCTTATCAAAGTTGAGGTCGCTAACTGCCAATTCTTTGGGTTGTAAAGACAAGTAACCCACTTGATCGATAAAAATTTCCTTTTGCAATTCATCGAATGCAGGTTTGATGTAGGGTTTCAAATCCAATTTTCCAATTTCTTGATCCACAGATTTCATGGCATCTTTTATAAACGGTTGCGCTTGTTTTAGGAGCAAATCGGTTATGTCGTAACCAAAAATCACTTTAATTGGATCGATGGGTTTGATTTCTTTTATTTCGGTTTGGCTTTGGATTTTGTAATCGTTTTTGAGTTTCAGATTGCTTTGAATTTCCACTTTAACTCGCTTCATAGGTTCGGAGAACCCCATTTCAAAACCCGGAGCAGGAACGATACAGGATCCGCCCATGCAAGACGCGCAATATTCACCTTTGGCTGCGTATTTCAAATCGAGACCCAACCCTATTTTACCAACGCCTAAACCTTGATATCTGAATGGAGCTCTTTCTAATTTGTATTCATACCTTAAACCTTCACAAGGTTTATCGGATCCTTTAAAGGACTTATCGACTTTTGAATCGGCTAAATTGATAAACGGCACCATGTTAACTTCGATGGGAATATCGAGGTTGGATGTCACCACAGGCAGTTCTTTCACTGCTATGGTTTGGTTCATGTTGGAAGGCGGTTCTGGTTTAATACTACCGCAGGAAGCCAAAACTATACCTAAAGATAGAGCAATAATTAGATTGGTTTTCATAAATAATTAGTTTGATTCCAACAAAACGGGAATAGTTACACTACCATTTTGGGATATCAACTTCAAATATACGACACCTGCATTTTGAACACCATAAATTTTAATTTTCAAATCGTGTTCTAATGTAATTTTTGGCAGGTCCGTGGCATTTTGATGATTGAAAACCGCATTCAATTCAGCATTCCATCCCCCGAAAACAGGATAACCATTCACTGAGAACGGCAAGGTTCTTCCAAGAACATCTGAGATGGATAAAGAAGAAATTTCTGCGTTTGTTTTAAGATTAAACGACTGATTATTGGTAGGATTGGGATACACCTGATAACGGGCATTTTTAAAGGACTTCGTTGCATTTACCACCACGTTAAAATTGCCAGATATGGTATCGTTATTGGGCCATAAATCATCATTGTTCATGGCATATATCTCAAAACGATAGGAACCTTGTTGAGTGGGTGTGAAATCTTGCTTGGCAAAAATTGTGGCATCCTGTTGCGGCAGCAATTCGTCTAATTTCAAAAGTTCTTGAAATACTGGCGTGGTATTTCCTTCTGCCCAAATTTGCAGATTCAATTGAATGTTACGAACGGCAGAATCTTGTCCAGTGTTTAAAATTAGCACCCTTGGACGCATAGAAAGATTGGTTTTATATAGTTCGTTGATAGAAGGTGAATCGAGTTGAATTAACCGCAAATCTGAGGTTCTACGCACAAAAAACAGTCTTGATAAAGAATCGTTAAAAATATTTTGATCATCGAGAGAGCTGGTATAGGTCACAATTCGATAGGTTGAGGTATCGAGTGGTCCCAATTTTGGTAGAAAAGTAACTATTTTTTGTTCGGAGGCATTGAAATCTAAGGAAGTAAATGATTCGTAGATTGACACATTCTTTTTGAAAACTTTAGCAAAAATCTGAACGTTCTTCATGTTGGAAACACCTTGATTTTGTACTTCTAATTTCAAGGTGTCTAAAATGGTGGGCTGATATATAACTTGACCGTTGTTGAAATTTAAAATATTGGAAACCAATGCATCTTTACCAACTAAAACCCATACTTTTTTGGTGAATGTGTCGTTGGTTCGTAACACATCATTGGGATGTTTAACAAAGGCCTTTAATTCGTATTCGCCGGTGAAAAGCGGTTTAAATTTCTTCAGGAATGCATAGGTTTTGTATGAAGAAGTATCGGCGGTTATGGTGATATCTTCTGAATGCCAAATGGTACCTTTTCTGGAGATTTCGCAACGCACATCTACTTTATTCTGGGCATTTTCAAATCCTCTGTTTCCAACATTAAAATTAAATGAATATCCTGAACCGGTATTGGTTAAGGTATCGGCTAGATCCACTTTGTCGAGATAAAAATCTACTGGATAACCAACGAAGAAAACACCCACAAGACTATCATTTTCGGGATAAATATCGTGAGAAACATTGGAACCCAACCATACTGTATATTTTCCTTTGGTATTGGTTTTTAGTGTTCGCGACATGGTAGTAATTATTTTGGAGTTGCCATCGATATCGCGGGAGGTACTGTCTTCGTATATTTTATTGCCATTAGGTCCAAAGACTTTGAATACAACACGAGGTTTTCCTAATTGTAAAACACCGTCGTTGGCGATTCTTGCTTTGAATGTATGAGTAGTACCTTGTGAATACGATTGATTCAATGCTGGAGAAATGATGGAATCTGCCACAAAATCGGTCTGTTTATACACAATTATATAGCGAATCTGGGTATCGTTTTTGGTATTGCGATCGGCGGACATTCGGGTAAATAAGAGTACGGTTAATTTACCGGTATCGGTGCAGTTATATGTAGGAAACACTAGTAATTTGGTTTGGAAACGAGGTAAACTTTGATTAATTTTTGCAGAATAAAGTACCTTTTTGTTTTTCACAATTTGACAATAGGCATCGAACGCAGGTGTATTGTCGTAACCCAAATTAATAATTTCAATTAGCGGCTGTAATGTGTCCACTTTATAAATGTAAAGACTGTTTGGCGTTGGTGAATACACCGTTTTTACCTGAACATCTTTGATCACACCCACATAAAAGAGCGAACGAAAAGTATCGTTATCGTTGATTTTGTCGGATTTATGTTTCACATAAAATAACAATCGGTGTTCGCCGAATTCCTTGGGCACAAATTCTTTGGGTAAGGTATATTGTCGTGTTAAACCAGCCGAGAGTGTATCTTTTATGGTCTTTTTGTAATGAAGCACATTCAAACCACGGATTTCACAGGTAATTTCTACGCTATCTAGGGAAGTTAGAGCTCCCACATTTTTAACCGTTACCACAGGGGCGATAGTATCTTTATTGAGGATATCGAATGTGTCTTTGGGTAGTTTTGCCAAAACGGCTCTATAATCGTAATCGGCTTGCAATCGGGGTTCGATAATGAACTTATAGGGTGCATTTGGATGGAAATCTACCCAGTTGGTATCGCCTAAGGGTGAAGCATAGAAAAATGTTTGAGGACGCACGGGTTGTTCCATTTGGTAACCGAAAGCCACGTTATTTAAATCCAGCTGACGGACACCCACAAAGAAAGATCCTTCCACTTTGACGGGTGATTTAAGATCGAGTATGTAGGTACCGGAAACCGATTTTAAGGAATCGCTTTGATAAATGAGTTTTCCCGGACGTGCTTTTATGCTATCATAGGACCAAATACCTACCCTAAACAATCGACCGGTTGCGCCAAAGGCAACGGATATTTGATTGATGTATTTGGATTTATTGCTTTGAAAACGTGCAACGAAATCGCCTTGAGCACCATTGAATCCAATTCCACCTGGAGCTGGAGTTAGGGTTACATCGCGATAACTATACATGTTTTCATTTCCTAAACGGTATGAAAAGGCCATGTTATTGGAAACCACTTTGTCGGAGGATTCCACCACTACGGTATCGAGACCTTGTTTGGAAGGCAGTAAAGAAGGCACTTCAAAGAACTTTTCTTTTCCTGCAGGAAGGGAAATATAGAAACTGTCTTTTTGTTTGTTAAACCCTTTGGTGTAGGTAAACATTTTCATGGCAAAGACGTCTTTTTTGCCCACGTTTCTTACGAATGTTTTAACACTATCTGGATTGCCTAATGGCAAGGGGATTTTACCTAGGGTGTAGGTACCTCTCACGAGCAGATCAATATCTTTACGGGGGTAATTAAATATTATGGTTGGGTGATAGTCTGTTATGGTAGTTAGGGTGTCTGAAGCCCATGTGGTTCCAACGGAGAATTGGGTTTGTTGACTTCCATAACCGTTTACTGTGGCACTTCCCTCGAAATAGAAAGAGACCCCTGCTTTGAAGGTATCTTTTTGTTCAAAAAATACGAGAAGAAGCAAATTTTCTCCTGAGAGTGAGTCGTAAACAAATGGTTTATTGAAGGGAAGGCGATAAAATTTTTCATCACGACCAAAGTGTTTTTGCGGATTATCGTCGTGCACGAGTGTTGCGGAAGCTGTTTCCTGGCTAAAACGAACCCCTGTAGCACCTAAAACAGCGCGATTGGTATTGACCAACCACATTCTCATGCGGCTATTTTGGAGGGTATCTCCGTCGGAGCGCATAAACTCCAAAGACGTAATGGAATCGCCGTGATGTAGGTTCCCGAGCACTGTTTTAGGAAAAATGTAAGCGTATTTTGATTGATATGTTTTGGTATTGAGGGAAACTCTGAGAGGCCCAGCAAACGTACCTAAATAACTACCGTCTCCTATTTGAACGAACTGCGCATTCAGAGGAAGAACCAACAAACCGAGTAAAATGATAAAAATCCGCACTATACAAATGTAATTAAATCCGAAAAGTAATGTGTTATTTTGCAGGACACGTGAAAAAAGCTGACATTATCCAACAAATTCGATCCAAAAAGAGTTATTTATGCACTGGTTTGGATACAGAAATCGGAAAATTGCCTCATCATTTGCCCAAAAATGGTGCGGGCATGTTAACCTTTAACCGCGAAATTATAGACAGTACTTCCGCTTATAGTGTTGCCTATAAAATCAATACCGCTTTTTATGAGCAATATGGGGTGGAAGGTTGGGAAATCATGAACGACACTTTGAACGCCCTTCCCCAAGAAACATTCAAAATTGCAGATGCAAAACGAGGGGATATTGGAAATACATCCACCATGTATGCGCGCGCATTTTTCGATGCCATGAAATTCGATGCTATCACGGTTTCTCCATATATGGGTGAAGACAGTTTGCGTCCATTTTTAGAGTTCAAAGGTAAATTTGTTATCTGTTTGGCATTAACAAGCAACGAAGGTCATAAAGACTTCCAGTTATCTCAAGTGGAAGAAGATAAAAAATTGTATGAACGCGTTATAGAGCAAGTAAGTAAATGGGGGAATCCAGAAAACTTGATGTTCGTTGTTGGGGCAACGCGTGCAGAGGCCGTAAAACACATCAGAAATATTATTCCTGAAACGTTTTTATTGGTTCCAGGTGTGGGTGCACAAGGTGGTAGTTTAAGTGATATTACCCATGCATCGGCTAATTCTGAGCTGGGACTATTAGTTAACAGTTCTCGAGGAATAATTTATGCTGATTCGTCGGAAGATTATGCTAAAACGGCGGGTTTAAAAGCCAAGGAGCTGGCGTTAGAAATGGCTACTTTCGTTGAGCAGTATTTGGTGTAAATTCCGAACTTGTTCAATTAAGGAATGGGAACCGTCATTTAAAATGAGGTAATCGGCCCGTTTTTGAAGTTCCTCGTTGCTAAGTTGCGATTGAATTATTCGCTGAATTTCTTCTAAGCTGCGATGCGGATCGCGTTGTTTGACCCGTTCCATTCTCACATTTTCAGAAGCAAGTACAGCGATAGTTTTATGCACCGTTTTATGTGCGCCGCTTTCAAATAATATTGCGGCTTCTTTGATAATATAGGGCGAATTCTGTTGACTCACCCAATCATCAAACTGTTTGAACACGAATGGATGCACGATTGTATTGAGAATTTCTCTTTTTTTGGGGGAAGCAAGTAATGTTTTGAAGAAAGGCAGGTTGATTTCGTGGGGACTGGAATAGGTTTCAACCCCAAAATGTTGAATGAGTTGATTTTTTAGTTCTGCATTTTCTGAATACAGGCGTTTTGCTTGATGATCGGCATAAAAAATGGGTATTCCTAGGTGATGAAAAATTTGGCAGACGGTTGTTTTACCGCTACCAATACCCCCGGTAATACCCACTTTCAACATGAAAATATGATTTTACTTCTTGGTTTCTGTTTTGGACTCGGTAGGATATGCGGCTTGGGTCATTTCCATTGAAATTCCGGTTGGGTCGATTTTCATTTTACCTTCTTCCAAGTCAATAATCATGTATTTTTCGTGGATTTGGGAGATCTTACCGTGTATTCCACCGGTTGTAACGATGTGATCGCCTTTTGCCAAACTGGCCGTAAAGTTTTTGGCTTTCTTCTGGCGACGCATTTGAGGCCAAATCATAAAAAAGAAGAACACGGCCATAATCAACATCAAAACGAATGGATTCATGCCCTGGCTTCCTGCAGCTTGTAATAGTGTCATTGTTTATTAATTTATTTTTTTTGTTGAGTGCAATTAATGGCCATTGTGTTGACCATTTTCATTGGGTTTGGCCAATATATTGGCTTTAAAAATCAAAATGATGAAGGCTCTGTCGGTATTATCAAAATCTACGGTAATGCTTTTCTCTACCAAAGGATTATCTGTACCTCCCTTACCATTGCTATCGAAGGTGGCTGTAATGCTACCTTCACCACCGGGAGGGATGACTTCTTTTGTCCATTTTGGAGTGGTACACCCGCAAGAAGCTTCTACTTTTACGATGGAAAGGGGCCCTTTACCAATATTTTTAAAACGGAAAGTATGTTCAACAATTTCGCCATCGTTGATTTGACCAAAATTATAGACAGAGTCAAGGAATTGAAATTGTCCTTTAGGACCTTTATTGGGGTTTTCGGGGTTTGACGTTTCAATTTGAGATGCGTCGACATCGTTATTTTGGTTTGAATTGCAAGCAGAAATAAATGCTGCGGAGGCGAAAATAAACAGGGCGAAAAAGCTTTGTTTAAATGGCGTTAGTGATTTACATTTTTCCATGATGAATACAACTATTATTTGGGTGATTCTACAAAGATAGAATATTCGAATATAGTTAAATTAACAGTTTGGATTGGGGAATGGATATAGGGTTATTGAAAATTATTTCAAGCCACGAGCGGATTTGTGAATTTGGTTGTTTTGTTGAAGGTTAATTCTCAATTTATCCATGATTCCGTTCACAAACTTAGAACTATTGGGTGTGGAATAATTTTTGGTAATTTCTAGGTATTCGTTGATGGTTACTTTGAGGGGTACATCGGGAAAATGAAGAAACTCTGTAAGGGTCATTTTTAGGATCAAAAGATCCATTGTGGCAATACGAGAGGGGTCCCAATTTTCGGTTACTTGGCCAATTAACTCTTCATAGGATTTGCTATTATTTACGGTTTTTGATAGAAGTTGAGCGGCCATTAGAACTTCTTCGTCTTTGGGTTGAATGGAAGGTGAGATGGAGATGTTGACTTTGTCGCGATCCACGGATGAGATACGTTGAATATCTCTAAAGGCGAAGGGCATATCATCGTACCAGGTTGGATTTAGCTCTTCGAGTGAATTATTGAAAGACTCGTTTGTTTCTATAAAGGCGTAGAAAAGCTGATCCACAAATTCTTTTTGCTGTTGCAAATTGGGTTGTAGGAAGAAGGCGTAATCGGTTGCAAAATCCCAGGATTTCAGCGTGGAGTAGAAATGATCCATTTGGCCGTTTAAAGCGGACCATTCGAATGTAGTATATTGATCATGGGCCAAAAGAGCTTGATGTATTTTTCCGATTAAGGGAGTATTATTAAGAAGGGAATAATGCTCAATTTTGGATTTATCGGGATAATATTTGTTTTTTTCTACTTCCTGTTTATCAAGAGCAAATTGTTGTAATTGGTAAGGAAAATCCAGCAAAAACAGATAAAAATCGTGTACTTCTTGAATACGGGAGTACAGCTCCTTGGAGAAAACAGACAAATCAGCTTCTTCACTCTGATTCCAAGAATACAGGGTTTGAAGGGTTTTAATTCTCACTAAACGACGCGAAATCATCAGAACGATATAAAGGGTTGCAAAGATAGCAAATAAAACGGATTTACCCGTTTGTAAACGGGTAAATCACGAATAATGCCCTTATGAAGCAAGAGATTTGGAGGGTTAATCTAAAGAGTATGAAAAGTATAAAAGAAATCTTAGACGAGGAGCCATTATTTGAAACCGTTGCTTCCGAGCCCGTTATTCAAGAACCTATTGTATCCAAATTGGCAAAAGACTTCGCAAAAATTGCGTTTCAGGCAAATTTAAAACGGGGCGACAACAGCATCAGCCAGCGAGTGAAAGAGGAGATCAATAGCACAGCATTGTATTTGTATCAATGCAAGAATCGCCAATCTCACAAGAAACTACAATTACTGCACGAGATAGAAGAGGCATACATTCGTTCCAGCGAATTGATGTCATTTTTAAGACGAGCAGAACAAGAGAACGAAATCAGTCGGGTTGATTTTCTGCATTTCGAAATTCAGATTAAGGCAGAAATGCAAAAAATGCTCATGGCCATAGGTAGAATTATGGTGGGCATTTAACCAGAACAAACGTTCTTGGAATGAAAAAGTATGTTCTTGGAATTAGAAATTATTCAATCCACACTTTTTGTTTTCGAACCACGTCGCCATTGGGTTTTCTGAGCACAACTACATAAACGCCGGTGGCGAAATTGTTTGTTGGGAAAACCGTTTCATTGACAGTTAGGGTATGATTGGGAATGACCTTTTGGCCAAGAATATCGTAGGTTTCAACAGACAGGTTATCGAGTAAATCTTCGTTTTTCACTTCAACCACGAGTTTTTTGTTGTTGGTTTGTGCATAAATTAGGACTTTATCGTAAATAACGGTATCAAAAATTCGGGTTCTAGTTTCGATTCTACTGTCAACGATGATGCTACTGCGGTAAGTAGTTAAAGCGGTTCTCATCATTTCAACTTGTTGACGGGTAAATAAATTTTGGCAATCGTGGGTAGAATAATCCATGTAATTTTCGATCATATCAGGAAGATCGTTGGGTTCTACGCAGGTATTGGAGCTTAAAATGCAATTAAAATTGGCACCCACACCTTGCAGTGGGGTATCATCGATATAATCATCGAGGATGCAACGATTAGCGGAAAACTGATCATCGGCCCAGATGTGGCGCAATCCAAAGTAATGGCCGAATTCATGAACTGCCACACGACCTTCATTTGCTGCGGAGAGTGTGGCATTGTTTTTGGCATTGGGGTTATTTCTACCGGTTACTTTGTAGTGTAAAACAACGCCTTGTTGTGGGTCGGTAACCCAGGATTGGGAGGTCCAGGAGGGGTGGCCAAAAGGGGGATAAGCAAATCCGAGTAGGGCGTCTTGTCCGTTGGAAGAAAGGTCACATACCCAGACGTTGATGTATTTTTGGGGATTCCAGGGATCGCTTCCACCGGAAGCGGAAGATTTCATATTGTTGTTGATGGAGCCATTGCTACGACCGAAAGAAGCAACGGAGGTTGCTTTTCTAACGATTCCACTAGTTGGTTGACCGTTTGGATCGGTAGTGGCTAAAACAAATTCGATTTTTGCATCACCGGCGCGAGATTTAAAGAAACTTCTGGTATTTACTGAATCTTTGTTAAACCGTCGAAAGTCGCGATTAAGGACTTCAATTTGGTTAATAATCAGGCTATCGTGAATGTTTTCGGTTGGGTTATTGTAGAGTATGTGAAAAACGACTGGCACGGTAAAAATGGTGTCGTAGAAATAAGTAGTATCCGTAATTACGCGTTTTCTTTTTTGGATGGATTTTGAAGCCCTAACCGATTGAATATATTGTTGGTTGTATTGAGATTTGAATCCTGGGTATTGATTATCGAGTTGGTTGAGAACTTGAACATGTCCACAGGGTTCAATAGCTTGGGCTTGAAGATGAGCAAACGCGAATAATACTATCAGGGTTGGAAGAGTTTTGGGTAAAAATCGATTCATGGAAATCCGAAATTAATCAAAAAAGAAAAGATATGAAAACGGTAGGTGCGGTGATGTAGTGTAATGAGTAGTTAAAAAACGTAAAGCCACGAATGCGATGGGTCTTATTTATTTTGATAATGAGAGAGGGTTGGATGGTGGATTTGATTATTGATTATCGCGCCATTCGTACACCCATTGAGATTGGATCATTTCAAGATAACCTTCGTTGCAATCTTCTCTTTTTCCAACAAATTCGGGTATTTCGAGAACCCATTCGATGAGTTCGGTAAAACGAATTCGATAGATTTTCTTTTCATCAAAATCATCGCCAAATCGTTCATAGAGTTTCATTGCGATGTCTTCGAAATCGGTCCAGTTTATAGGTAGTTCCATGGTTTATAAATATTGCAAATTAATGACCAATAATTCCTGATTGATCGGGGATGGTTACGGTAAGATTTCCATCGGAATTGAGTTTGCATTGGCAAGCCAAACGCGAGTTAAATTTGGGATTACGTGCACGATCTACGTATTCTTCTTCACGGTCAGACATTTCGGGCAGCAGGTTTTCTCCTACTTCGACGTAGATATGGCAGGTACTACAACCGCATACTCCTCCGCAGTTGTGATTGAGGTGGATATTGTTATCGAGGGCAACTTCTAGAATACTTTCACCGGGAAAAATTTCGACGGTTAAGGGTTGCTTGTTTTTTTCTTCGAATTGGAATGTAATGTTGGGCATAACGCAACAAAGTTAGTGAGAGAAAGTGTTAGAAATGTTCAAAACAGTGGAAACAAATTGTAAACAAGGTTGAAAACAAAAATAAAATCAACGCAAATGTGAGCAGAAACATTAAATTTGCAATTAGATACGTTATGAATTTCGAACTGACTGAAGAACACTTGGCGGTACAACAGGCTGCAAGAGATTTTGCACAAACTGAGTTGTTGCCCGGAGTAATCGAGCGTGATGAACATCAAAAGTTCCCAGCCGAACAAATCAAAAAAATGGGAGAATTGGGCTTTATGGCCATGATGGTTGACCCAAAATACGGTGGGGGTGGAATGGACACCATTTCTTACGTTTTGGCAATGGAAGAAATTTCTAAAATCGACGCTTCTGCATCTGTATGTATGAGTGTTAACAACAGTTTAGTTTGTTGGGGATTAGAAACTTACGGTACCGAAGAACAGAAACAAAAATACTTGGTTCCGTTGGCTTCGGGTCAAGCCATTGGTGCGTTTTTATTGAGCGAACCAGAAGCGGGAAGTGATGCAACTAGTCAGAGAACTACTGCGTTTGACCAGGGAGACCATTACTTGTTAAACGGTACTAAAAACTGGATCACCAACGGAAACAGTGCAAGTTATTACTTAGTTATTGCCCAAACCGATGTTGAAAAAGGACACAAGGGAATCAACGCATTTATCGTTGACAAATCTTGGGAAGGTGTAACTGTTGGAAAGAAAGAAGACAAATTGGGTATTCGTGGAAGTGATACACACAGTATCATGTTCCAAGATGTTAAAATTCCAAAAGAAAACCGCATTGGTGAAGATGGGTTTGGATTTACGTTCGCAATGAAAGTGTTGAGTGGTGGTCGTATTGGTATTGCTGCTCAAGCATTGGGTATTGCGAGTGGTGCATTTGAATTGGCCACTAAATATTCTAAAGAGCGCAAAGCGTTTGGTAAAGAAATCATGCATCACCAAGCTATTGCATTCAAATTGGCAGACATGGCAACGGAAATCGAAGCCGCTCGTATGTTGTGCTTAAAAGCTGCTTGGTTGAAAGACCAACACTTAAATTACGACAGAGCGAGTGCTATGGCAAAATTATTTGCATCTGAAGTTGCGATGAAAACCACCGTTGAAGCAGTACAGGTTCACGGAGGTTACGGTTTCGTTAAAGAATATCATGTTGAGCGTTTGATGCGTGATGCAAAAATCACTCAGATTTACGAAGGAACTTCGGAGATTCAAAGAGTGGTTATTTCTCGCGACGTATTGAAATAATAACAATCCTAATTAATATCATCAACAGGGTGGATCTATGGATTCACCCTTTTTTTTGCTTATTCCGGTTTTGGGGATGGATTTCGCCACAACTCGTAAT
>CAZQFZ010000030.1:0-9871 GCA_964592635.1 uncultured Rhizobium sp. | reverse complement strand
TGTTTAGTTCCAAATTGACCGGTTGTAGGTTGCGCAAGCTATCGCGGTTGTAGTTATTCCAGTTTTGGGGATGGATTTCGCCACAACTCGTAATTGTTTAGTTCCAAATTGACCGGTTGTAGGTTGCGCAAGCTATCGCGGTTGTAGTTTTTGGGTGTTAAAAAGTAATCGAATGTTTTTTCATCATTGGGCACGCGGTAATTTTGAACGGTAATGCCATAATACCTGTACAAATAAGCTTGCAGGTACCAATCGTCTTTTAACGCTCTAAATGAACCCAAAACCAATCCTTTTTTTGATTTTTGAACATGGTTGACTATTTTGTCAACATCGACCCACAGTTTTTTATCGCGTTGAATTTTTCCGGCTTGTGCATATCCCCATCCCCCGAAAAAAAGGATCAAAAAAAGTAAAATCGGTTGCCAGTAACGAAGTTGAGACAACTTGTTTTCCAGATATATCCAATGGTCTTTAAATGCGATAACCACTGAAATTGACACGAATGGAAATACACAATAAATGTAATAATCGGACTGCTTGAGACTGATCATTATGGGTAAAACACCGGTTAAGCTGAGTAAAACTAACACTTGCGACCAGTTTGAACGGGCAAATTTGAGGTAAACCGCTTTGAACATGGCAGGAATGTTGGAGATTTGGAGATTCATTATTTTTGATTTAACGCTCCCCCACCCAATTACGGTGGAAATAACAAGCATGGGCAAAAGGGCTAGGATATAATCACCTAGAATTTTAAATCGGGAGGAGACGGTTTGTACTTTTTCAAGACTGCCCAACACTTGTTTATTGAAATACCGTTGTAGAGCCGAGATACTTTCTGGGAAAATCCATACCAACAAGGTGAAACAGATGGCGAATCCCAGCAACATAATTACCGTTTGAATTATGAGCGATTTGAAAATGGAAGAATTGCTTTTGTTTCGGAAAACCCAAACAAATATAGCGGGCAGGCTGAACGGAAACAATCCTGTAAAACCTTTGGTCATGAAAGCCAGAAAAAGCGATGTTCCAGATAGAAGTAACCAAAAAATTTGATGGTTTTTCAATGATCGTATGTAGGTTGAAACGGAGGCGAGCACAAAGATGAGCATGGTGTTTTCTAGCATGTTATTTTGTGCACAACGATTTACAACGGGTACAGAAATCCAGAGGAGCAATACCCAAGCGACACTTGGGCTTGTTTTTTTTATTGCAGTGCTTTCTACATGGTTGCTATTCGAAGTTGTTTTGTAAGTTAAAGGATCGGAAACAATTGTTTTTATATTGGGGATTGCAGAATTATAATTGGTTTGGGGTGTATTTAGGTGTTGCAAGATCTGCTTGTAAATCAAGAATATCCAGTAGGCAGAAATGAAGATTGTTGTCAATGAGTAGAGTCTTTCTACCCAATAATCGTCCCCAAAAAGTTGAAAGAATCCACTTTGCAAAGCAAATACTAAAGGCGGGTGTTCATTGAAATGCGGATAGAGGGAGTCGGTTATTTTCAGCGACCACAATCCACAAATATCATGGGCCACATTTTGGGAAATGATGGCATACAAAATTCCATCCATGAACATCCCTTTTCCGAACATGGGATAGAGCGCAATAATTGCGAATGCTAAGGGAAAAAGATAAAAACGACTTTGTTTGGAATGAAAGGGATTTTTAAAAATCATAACCCGTCTTGTTGCCTAAATTGTAGGCAAGTTAAGACTGTTTTGACAAAAAATCTTGATACGCCAATGCGATTCCTTCTTTAAGATGCACCTTGGGTTTCCATCCGGTGTTGAACAAACGAGTGGAATCCATCAGTTTTCGGGGAGTTCCGTTGGGTTTAGAGGTATCAAAAACCATGTTGCCTTGGAAACCCACAATTTCTTTAACGGTTTCTGCCAATTCTTTGATTGTGACGTCGGATCCAAACCCAACATTAACGAATTGTTTTTCGTTGTAGTTGAGCATAAGATATACGAGGGCACTGGCTAAATCGTCGGCGTATAAGAATTCTCTCATGGGTGATCCATCTCCCCAAACGACCACTTCGGTAGCGTTGCTATGTTTTGCTTCATGAAATTTACGAATCAAAGCCGGTAGAACGTGTGAATTTTCTGGGTGATAATTATCATTGGGACCATACAAATTGGTGGGCATTGCAGAAATGAAATTAGAGCCATATTGATCGCGGTAGGCTTCACACATTTTGATTCCTGTAATTTTGGCGATGGCATAGGGTTCGTTGGTTGGCTCTAACAAACCGCTAAGTAGGTAATCTTCTTTAAGTGGTTGTGGTGCAAGTTTGGGATAAATGCAGCTACTCCCCAGGAACAATAATTTTTGGACATTGTTTTCGTGGGCATAATGAATCAAATTATTTTGAATCATTAAGTTATCGTACAAAAATTCTGCACGATACACATTATTTGCGTGAATTCCTCCCACTTTCGCGGCAGCAACAAATACAAAATCCGGTTTCTCATTTTTATAGAACTCGGCAACTTGTTGTTGATTTCTCAAATCCAACTCAGCAGACGTTCGGGTTATGATATTGTTAAACCCCAATCGATTTAGTTCGCGAACGATGGCACTACCTACCATTCCACGATGGCCAGCTACATATATTTTAGATTCTGGTTTCACGTGAATTTTTATTCAAAATAGTTCTTTGCCTCGAAACCACCCTCTTTTAGGTATAATTCCTTTTGCATCAAACGGATGTCTGATTTCATCATATCCTCAACTAAAGCGGGAAGGTCGTATTTTGGTTTCCAACCCAATTTGGTTTTTGATTTTGTGGGATCCCCAATTAATAAATCGACTTCTGTAGGACGGAAATATTTTGGATCGACGTGCACCAATTCTTGTCCAATTTCTAATAACGGTTTTATTCCCGTGGTTTGTTCGTATTTGGCTTCGTTTATTGCGGCTACATAACCAATTTCGTTTACGCCTTCGCCTTTGAATTCCATTGAAACTCCTACTTCGGCAAACGACATTCTCACAAATTCACGGATTTCTGTGGTTTGACCTGTTGCAATTACAAAATCTTCGGGTTTATCTTGTTGCAAGATAAGGTACATGGCTTCTACGTAATCTTTTGCATGTCCCCAATCGCGTTTGGAATTAAGATTACCCAAGTATAATTTCTGTTGTAAACCCAGAGTAATTCTTGCGGCGGCGCGGGTAATTTTTCGTGTTACGAATGTTTCACCTCGCACAGGACTTTCGTGATTAAACAAAATTCCATTGCAGGCGTACATATTGTAAGCTTCGCGGTAGTTCACGGTAATCCAGTAACCATAGAGTTTTGCAACGGCATAGGGACTTCTTGGGTAGAATGGTGTAGTTTCTTTTTGGGGAACTTCTTGAACTAAACCGTACAGTTCTGAGGTTGAGGCTTGATAAATACGTGTTTTTTCGACCAAACCTAAAATTCGGATGGCTTCAAGTATGCGCAAAGTACCTAATGCGTCGCTATTGGCTGTATATTCTGGTGTTTCGAAACTCACTTGCACGTGGCTCATTGCACCCAAGTTATATATCTCATCGGGTTGAACTTCTTGAATGATTCGGATGAGGTTGGTACTATCTGAAAGATCTCCGAAATGCAATTTAAAGCGAGATCCTTCTATGTGTGGGTCTTGGTATAAGTGTTCAATACGTTCCGTATTAAAAAGGGAGCTTCGGCGTTTGATACCGTGCACCATATACCCCTTTTTCAAAAGAAATTCTGCTAAATAGGCCCCATCTTGACCTGTTATGCCCGTGATTAGTGCTACTTTCATTATTTTGCACAAAAATACGTCTTTTTTATGTTTGCAGTGTTTACCAACAAAGTTTCTCCTCGATTGCGTTATGTTTTGGAGGAGGTTTTGGGCCGACGATTAGGAAAGTCGGTTCAACTTTGTTTTGATGAAGACGATTATTTGGATTTCACTGCTACACAGAGATGCATATGTTTGAAATATTTGGAGGAGGATCGTGTTGATTTACCTGGAATTTTCATACAAAGTGTTGGGCCTATTTTGAATCAGGGCTTTTTGGAAATGTACGAACCGGAAGTGGGAGACGTATTTTTTTCTGAGTTGGAAATTGAACAGATATGTGGAGGATTTCGCGATCGGTTTGAGCAGGGTTTGGATTTGGATTTGGAAAGATTTGTCAAAGAGCCATTTCGTGTTTTGTTTAAATCGGAAACGGAATTGGGTTTTGATCCGTTTTCATTTGCATTTTATTGCTTGAGCAGATATGAGGAGTATTTCGATTTTAATGGGGATACTTTGAATCGTTTCTCTCAGAAAAATTCAATAGGATATCGTCAAAACTGGGGACTACTGCCCTATTTAGACTTGGCATTGATGAAACTGTACTTTTATTTGGGACTAAAATTGAAGGATTTTTATGGATTCAAAATTCAGCCCACTTTAGACATAGACATTGCCTATCGTTTTTTAGGAAGGCCCATTTTGCGGCAATTGGGATCCATTATTAAGTACCCCCGATGGTTTATACCTCGGTTCAAAACATACATAACCCGTCGGGATTCTTTTTCTCCGGATAGAACCATTGTTCCCTATCTTCATCATTTGCAAGGAAACTCTGTAGAACGGCCGCGAATTTTTATTTTATGTTCTGAAAAAGACAGCACGTACAACAAGCAGGTTATGAGGACTTTTGGGAGCTGGAAACAAGATATTTTGAAACTCGGTGATATTGCTGAACTCGGCTTGCACCCTTCGTTGAATACGGAAATTACTGTTTCTACGTCGCCGCTATTTTCTACTGGAAATGTGGGCAAATTGAATAACTCTCATTTACATACAGGATCTTTGAGATTTTGGCAGGACGAGAAATTGTGGTTGGAACGAGTATCTGGTTGTATTCCAATAACGCATAGCAGGCAGCATTATATTCACTTATTGATGCCTGAAACATACAGGCAACTGCTTCAATTGGGAATTCAGCACGATTGGAGTATGGGTTATGCCCAGGATTTGGGTTACAGAGCTGGAACGGGAAGATCCTTTTTTTGGTATGATCTTTTGGATGATGCAGCCACAACGCTTTTGGTTCATCCTTTTTCGGTGATGGATGTTACCTTAAAGAATTACATGGGGGTTGCTCCGATTGAAGCGTATAAAATTACATACAGAATGAAGCAGTTTTGCGCTTTGATTGGAATACCATTTACCTTCATTGTGCACAACGAATCACTTTCAGGCGAACAAGGTTGGGAAGGATGGTTGGATGTTTTTCTTTCATGGAGGGATGACTTTAACGAAGTTAAAAACCGATGATTGCAAACAAGATCTATTATCTGGATGTGGGTGAAATCGATTCCCAAAAATGGAACGATTGCGTTAATGCATCGGTTTATGGAATTCCCCAACTTTGTTACGTTCAATTTGAATACCTCAATGCCATTTGTGAAACTCAATGGGGAGCACTGATCCTATTTAACGCCGATAATTCTACTTACAAAACGGTAATGCCCTTACCGTATCGAAAAAAATGGGGTTTATTGCACTATATTTATCAGCCTTATTTTTGTCAACAGTTAGGGGTTTTCGGAGCATCAACCGATTATGATATCAATGATTTTATTTCATTTATTCCTAAAAAGTTCATGCGGGTACATTTGAATGTTCATGCGGGATTAGGCATCCCAAAAAAATCTCAAAAAAGAACCAATTACATATTGCGGGCGCCGCATGTTCCTGAAAACACCTTCAATAAAGATGCTTTAAAAAATCTAAAAAAATTACGGCAACACGAAATTGAATACGTAGAAACGACTGATTATCAAGTTGTTTTAACCATTTACGACGAGGCTTGGGGGGAACAATCCGGATTTGAATGGTTCAATGACTACGATGCATTTTCTAAAGCATTGGATTTAATATCATCCGATCGCATTTATGCAGTAATTGTGCGCGATGCGAACACAAAAGAGGAATTGGGAGGGGCTATATTTCTTCATTCTGGTGAGGCGGATAGCGCTTCTCATCGATTGCATTATGTTTGTGGAGGTGCGGTAAAACGGGGTCGTGAATGGGGAGTTGTTCACGGAATTATCGAGCATGTGTGTTTAAAATTTCCTCACTCCATCATTGATTTTGAAGGGTCAAATATACCGTCTGTTGCTAAGTTTTATCAGAAATTTGGTCCCATCGATGAACCTTATTATTCCATTAATATTAATTATAGACTATGAATATAAAACCATGGATACAATCGGCGCGATTGAGAACCTTGCCATTGGCATTATCAGGAATACTTTTGTCGTGGGGTATGAACTTGATGAGCGAGCAGGCATATCCTCAATGGGACTTGTTTTTTTTGGCCATATTAACAGCGGTTACCCTTCAGATTTTATCGAATTTCGCGAATGATTACGGGGATTTTAAAAAGGGTACCGACATTCGAGCTGAGCGTTCCGACAGAATGCTCACAGCGGGATTGATTACAGAAGGATCGATGAAAAAGGCATTAATTTTATTTTCCGTTCTTTCTTTTGTTTTTGGGGTGGCGTTGTTGGGGATTTCGTTTAATCGGCATTTCCAATTGGGTTTGAGTGATGTTGGGAGGAGTGTCCCTTTTTTGGTTTTCCTCGTTATTGGGATTTTGGCGATTGGGAGTGCTATTTTCTATACGGTGGGTAAACGTGCGTATGGTTATTCGGGTTTGGGGGATGTATTTGTTTTTATCTTTTTTGGGATAGTACCTGTTTTGGGGATGGTTTTTCTGTTTGGAATTCACCAAATTCACGTGGAACACCTTTTGGGTGGCATTGGAATGGGATTATTGAGTACGGCTGTTTTGAATGTAAATAACTACCGCGATTTGATTTCGGACGCTGAAAGTGGTAAGCGCACTTTTGCGGTAAAATTGGGCGAAAGATGGACTTTGGTTTATCATAGATTGTTGTTGGTTTTTGGATTTTTGGGAATAGCGGTTTCGGCAACATTTTTTATCAACCGAATCTTTAATTATGGTGTTTTAATTTATTCTCCTGAAATGTTTTGGGTTTTGGGAGTATTTGCTCCTGTGGCTATATTAATGGCAAGGCATTTTTCTGAATTGAAGGAATTAAAACCGGGCAACCGCGATGGGTTGAATCCACAATTGAAAAAATTATCGCTGACTATATTGTTAACCGTTGTAATTTTTGTTTCTTTATCGTTCTGGGTTTTTGAAATGATTTAGCGTTAGTGTGGTTTGAATCACTGAAGTTAAAAAATGGGATTCGAATCGATGTAGGTTGGATATGGGTTGAAGATGGTGTAAAGGAGAATAAAATTGCTTTAAAGTTGGTGGAGTTTGATTAACAAAAGAGAAAAACATGAGATTAGGCATTGAAAAACATGTATTGGAATTTATTAAACCCGCTAAAACATCGAGAGGATCTTATACGGAGAAAAACTCGCATTTGTTGGTTTTAGAAACAGATTCGGGGCGTTTTTTAGGAGAGGTTTCTCCCCTACCCGATTTAAGTATCGATGGCAAAGTTGATTTTGATGTTTTATTCAACAACGGGTTGTCGCAATTGGGCAAAGATGATCTCGACTTTACTGATTTATTTCACTTGCAGGAGGAATGGAAGAATTATCCTGCCATGCGATTTGGATTGAACTGTATAATAACCAACTTGGTGAATGCTACAGGTGAGGCGCATCAGAACTTGTCGGTAGATTCTGAACCGGGTCAATTGAATTCTGCCACGAGTGAATTTTTATCCAAAAAACGAGGAATTCCCATTAATGGATTGGTTTGGATGAACGATATCGAATCGATGGAGGAAGAAGCATTGGAAAAGATTGGGCTCGGATTCAACATCATCAAATTCAAGGTGGGTGCGTTGGATTTTGATTCTGAATGTCGTTTACTGGAACGCATACGCAAAAAGTTTTCAGCATTTCGATTGGAAATTCGATTGGATGCAAACGGTGCATTTTCTGCAGACACGGCACTCGAGCAGATTCGAGAATTGAGTCGTTTTGAAATTCATTCTTTGGAACAGCCAATTAAACCCAAACAATGGGATGATATGCAGCGCTTATGTTTGGAATCGCCTGTTGATATTGCTTTGGATGAGGAATTGATTGGTTATTCCAATCGGGATGGGAATGGATTGCGGGAAGACATTCAGCGATTATTGAAGTATTTGGATCCGAAATATATCATTTTGAAACCGACTTTTATTGGTGGGTTGGATCGGTGTGATATTTGGGTGGAAGAGTGTTGGAAGAACGGATTGGGTTGGTGGAGCACAAGTGCGTTGGAAGGTAATATTGGATTATTTGCCATTGCTAAGTGGGCTTCAAAATATATGAAGCACGAAAATTTCATGGTTCAAGGATTGGGGACAGGTAGTTTGTTTGTGAAGAACTTCCCAGGGAATACTGAAGTGAAAAACGGACATTTGTACGCATTGTGAAACCCGAATTTATTGAATTACTAAATCAAACTTTGCCAGCTAGGGAAGTAGAAAATCTATTGAATTCCCTAAGCACTACAGCGGCATCTGTATCGGTGCGCTTGAATCGAAAGAAGATTGAACATTTTGGTTTGATGGTGGACAGTATTTTGGTGGTTGATCACGAAAAACTGGGTCATTGTGAAGATGGTTTTACGCTGAAGAGTCGTCCGGTATTTACAGCAGATCCGAGTTTGCACGCGGGATTGTATTATGTTCAGGAGGCGAATTCTATGTGGATTGGGGAGATGGTGAGGAGGTTGATAGGGAATTTGCCAAAAAATGCGCTTTTATTGGATATGTGTGCGGCACCTGGAGGTAAGACCACACATGTTTCTTCGGTTTTGAGGGATGGGGATTTGTTAGTAGCGAACGAAGTCATTTCGCAACGCAATTCGATTCTATTTGAGAATGTGAGCAAATGGGGTGATGGGAACACTATAATTACCAAGGCGGATGCCAAGGTTTTCTCCAAAAGTTCGGTTTTGTTCGATGTTATTTTATGCGATGCCCCATGCAGTGGTGAGGGTTTATTTAGAAAAGACGACACGGCAATGCAGGAATGGTCGTTAGATAATGTGGAACTTTGCGCACAGAGGCAGCAGCGAATAGTATTTGATTTGTTTGATAATTTAAAACCCGGAGGATTTTTTATATACAGCACTTGCACATACAACAGAAAAGAGAACGAAGACAATGTATTGCTGTTTTGCAAGGAGTTGGGATTTGAAGTGGTAAATATGGGTTTGGAGGATGATCAATTGTTTTGTTTAGAAGAAGGCATGTACCGTTGCATGCCGCACAGAAGTTCGGGAGAAGGATTGTTTTTTACTGTCCTTAAAAAACCGGGTTCGCTTGTGGATACTGAGAGCACTGGTTCATTTCACGTGAAAAACCATCCCCCGAAAAACAAAAAAAATGCGATGAAACAGGCAGAAATTCCGAAGGAGTTATTGTTGGTGTTTCCGGTAGATCAGTTTCAAATTATTTCTAAAGTATCGGAATTTTATGGTATTCGCCATTCGAGCAAGGACTGGTATGAACAGGTGATTCGGAGTTTGCCTGGTTTGGTGCATCCTGGTTTTCCGTTGGGAGTTTTTATGAAAAACAAGTGGAAACCACATGTGGCGGTAGGATTATTGAACGGTTTGGATTTGAAAATTGATCGGTTGTTGAGCGACGATGAATTGCTGATGTACTTGCGCAGGGAATTCATTTCACATTCGCCAGGTTCTAATGAAGAGGGCATTGGGGAGGGTATCGCTATTTTGGGATATTCTATACAGGATAAATATCCCGTGATTTTGGGGATAGGAAATTCTGTTCGCAACGGTATAAACAATTTATGGCCAATGGAATGGCGAGTACGTAGCATTTTTCAGGACACCCATCGAA
>CAZQFZ010000029.1:0-24209 GCA_964592635.1 uncultured Rhizobium sp. | reverse complement strand
TACACAAGTAAAATAACAAAAAAAAGCTGCCTCAGTTATGAGACAGCTTCTTTTTTATTTTGAATCTGCAAATTGAAATAACGTATAACTTCAGTTAATGAATCTGAAAATTGAGTAAACGTAACCCCTTTTTTTCCGGATGAAATTAGTCCAGCTCTTCAAAAATTAATTCACTTCCGGCTAAATCAATCTTCACTCCTTGGTTGGGCTTGATTTTTCCACTGAGAATCTCTTTACTCAATTCATCCATGATTCGCTTTTGAATTACTCGCTTCAATGGCCGTGCACCAAACTGAGGATCATATCCCAATTGAGCAATCCAATCCAATGCATCCTCGGTAATCTCCACCGTATATCCCGCTTCTTTCATGCGCTGATTCAATTGCTTGAATTGTATATCAGCTATTTGACGAACATTTTCGCGATTCAATGGTTCGAACATCACCAACTCGTCGATTCGATTTAAAAATTCAGGACGAATACTCCGCTTTAAAATATCAAATACTTGAACTTTTGTCTTTGTTTGAACTTCTTCCGTATTTTCAAAGGTCAAATTTTCGTAGTTCTCACGGATGATTTCAGCGCCAATATTGGATGTCATTATGATGATTGTATTTCTAAAATTAGCCGTTCTGCCTTTATTGTCGGTCAATCGACCATCATCCAAAACTTGCAAAAGTATATTGAAAACATCGGGATGTGCTTTTTCTATCTCATCCAGAAGCACAACGCTGTATGGTTTGCGACGAATAGCCTCTGTTAATTGTCCACCTTCATCGTAGCCTACATAACCTGGAGGCGCACCAACCAATCGACTTACAGTGTGTTTTTCTTGGTATTCAGACATGTCTATTCGCACCATTGCTTGATCGCTGTTAAACAAATAATCGGCCAGCGCTTTGGCTAATTCTGTTTTACCAACACCGGTTGTTCCCAAGAATATAAAGGAACCAATGGGCTTTTTAGGATCTTGTAATCCTGCGCGACTTCTGCGGATGGCATTGGATAAAGCCTCTATGGCCTCATGTTGTCCGATAACACGTTTGTGCAATTCATCCTCTAATTTTAACAGTTTTTCACGTTCACTTTGCAGCATTTTATTTACCGGAATACCGGTCCAGCGACTAACCACTTCTGCAATATCTTCGGCATCTACCTCTTGTTTAACTAAGGATTTTCCTTGTTTGCTTTCGCCCAATTTCAAGGAAAGTGCAAACAGTTCTTCTTCATTGTTTTTAATTAAACCATAGCGAATTTCTGCTACTCTTCCATAATTCCCTTCGCGTTCGGCCTGTTCCGCTTCTAATTTCAGACGTTCGATATTGGTTTTCTTATTTTGAATTTGAGTTAAAATTCCTTTTTCATTTTCCCATTGTGCATTTAAAGTATTTCGTTGTTCCGATAAATGGGCTATTTCTTCGTTCAGATGTTTCAATTTGGCTTCATCATTTTCACGCTTTATGGCTTCCCGTTCGATTTCTAATTGCATGATTTTGCGATTCAATTCGTCTAATTCTTCGGGTACAGAATCCATTTCCAATCGCAATTTGCTGGCTGCTTCATCTAATAAATCGATGGCTTTATCGGGCAAAAATCGATCGTTTATGTAGCGTTGGCTCATTTCTACCGCAGAAATAATGGCCTCATCTTTAATCCTTACTTTGTGATGAACCTCATATCGTTCTTTCAAACCACGTAAAATGGAAATTGCTTCTTGAGTATCCGGCTCTTCCACCATGACGTTTTGGAAACGACGTTCTAACGCTTTATCCGATTCAATGTACTTTTGATACTCGGCTAGGGTAGTAGCACCTATGGCTCTTAACTCACCTCTCGCCAATGCAGGTTTTAATATGTTGGCAGCATCCATGGCCCCCTCACTACGTCCAGCACCCACTAAAGTGTGAATCTCATCAATAAATAATACGATTTCACCATTCGATTCTGTAACTTCCTTTACCACCGATTTCAAACGTTCCTCGAATTCCCCCTTATACTTGGCTCCAGCAACCAAAGCACCCATATCCAAACTGAAAATCTTTTTTGATTTTAGGTTTTCGGGGACGTCCCCACGGATGATGCGATGTGCCAATCCTTCCGCAATGGCGGTTTTACCTACACCCGGCTCACCAATTAAAATGGGATTATTTTTGGTTCTGCGACTTAAAATTTGCAAGACTCTTCGTATCTCTTCGTCTCTACCAATTACAGGATCTAATTTGCCTTGCGATGCCAAATCATTCAAATCTAATGCGAACTTTTTTAGAGAATTGAATTGATTTTCAGTAGTTTGACTCTGCACTTTGCTGCCCCCTCGCATCGCCAAAATCGCCTTTTTTAAATCTTCGAATTTAAAACCCGCATCCTTCAACACTGTAGAAGCGGTGCCGCGTGTATTTAATATTCCAAGTAATAAATGTTCATTTGTGATAAACTCATCTTGTAATTCCTTCATCGCCTTCTCCGCGTTTACAAACACTTGCGAAAATTCCTGGGATGCATACAATTGTCCGCCTTCTACTTTGGGGAATTGTTGAACCTGTTTCTCCAATACATTCTGAAGTAATGATATATTTGCACCCGATTTTCCGGCTACAAATTTTACCATCTCTTCATCTTCCTGAACAATTGCCAATAATAAATGCGCGGGTTCAAGATTTTGTTGACCCAACGATAATACTAAATTTTGTGCTTTATTTACCGTCTCTTGGGCTTTAATGGTTAATAACTTCGTATTCATATCCCCAATTTGTCAATTGTTATTCCATATTCAAAAAAACGACAATTATGGTGAGTTTCGAATAAATATCCCCCGAAAACAAAGAAAAAACAGTCAAATTGTCTATTTTTTAATTAAAAACAACGAAGATTTATGACAAAATGACATATATGCCATTCGTTCCTCATCGAAAAACTTATTTCGAATTCAACTCTATTTAGCAAGTAATCATATTGATGAACGTGGGTGTTGAACTTCCCATATTCACTTAGTTAAACTATGGGTATTGAGGATCCCTCATGATCAAGGGAGTTTTGAAAATATCGTCTTGATTATCTTGTTCTTCTGGTAACTGTTCATCTGAATCGCTTTTTATGATTCCCAAACGTCGAACGGCATCCATTCGAATCACAGGCATAAACATGGAACTATCTAAACCTACTGAATCCAAGCTCATCAAACGATTCCTTAAACCGTTAAATCTGCCCCAACGAGCTTTAACTCTACCCGTACTATCTACACTGTATCTGGCATGACTGGGAGCAGGAACCAAGCTAGCTAGATAAGTTGCCTCTCCAATATTCAATTCATAGGGTGCTTTACCAAAATAAAAATAACTGGCTTCACCAATTCCATAAACATTGGGACCCCATTCAATTAAATTCAAATAGACCTCCATCATTCGATTTTTAGAAACAGCTCTTTCACGTTCCAATAACCAAACAATGATAATTTCTTCTACTTTTCGTGCGAGAGTTTTTTGTTGATTTAAAAATGCATTTTTAACCAATTGCATGGAGATAGTGCTACCTCCACGCGCAAATCGCTTCGCTCGATAATTCTGAATCAAACTAGTTCTAAATGCCTCTGTATAAAAACCACGATGGTAAAAAAACTGGGGATCTTCAGATCTTAAAATCGCTTTGATCATTTCGGGGGATATTTGATCGAATGTGGTGAAAAATGGATTGGATTCCCCGATCAACATTTCGCGAACCAATCGATCTTGCTTGTAATGCCTGTAAACAAACGAACCATTGATTTTTGAAGGATGAGCAAGTCCCCATTGAGTAACTTTAAAATCCTTACTAACATTCATATCGCTTTTAAATACCGTTTCACTTAATTTTTTATCATCCAAAGCTACTTCAAATCGATAATTTAATGTCCCATTGGCTTTTATACCCGCTGTATTGGGGAATAAACCGCGAGGAAGCGAACCAAAGAAATTATTGGCTGTGGTTTCAGGAATTTTGAATAGAATTTTATATTTAGGAGAGGCCGAATAATTGTACAAACCACCCGCCACCATGGTTAATTTATTGAGTTTGAATTCGGAATTGGAATCGAGTTCAATTTCTTCATCTTTCCATAAGATCTTTGTTTTACACGAGATATTTTGGAAATAAACCGACGTGTCGGCAATGCGTTTATGATTGACCATCAAACCCAAGATCACGCCATCAGATTCCAAACTGAATCCTGAACCCAATTCCGAGACATCCGTGATGTTAAATTCTCCGCTTTTCATGGCAAACGTTCCTCCCAAAACAGGAATGATGTTCGTTGAATTGATTGAATGGACTTTGAGCTTGCCTTCCAGCGTCGTTTTATCCAGTCGTCCTGAAACACTCCAATTACTGGTAATTCCATTATTGACTAGGTTAACATTTCCGTTTAACTCTTCATCGGTGTATCTAAGTTGTGGAATAGTAGAACGGTAAAATTTATTTGAATCTTGAACTGTGATTGAAAAGTTGCGAAGCAAGAGGTCGCTAGGCATTTTGGCAATCAAATCTTTTACACTATTGAGAATAGATCCACCATCCTTGTCGAGCGTATCTTCGGATTTTTTTTCACGTTTGAATTCAATGTTTTTAACACCGGCAGAATCGTGGTATTGCACTTGTGTTCCCAAAAGATGCAAATTTTGAATACTTACACCTTTAAAAACGGTTCTCCACAAATTCAATGAAAAACTCAAAGTATCACTATGAAAAAATTGAGGTACAGGTCGAGGAGAAGCACTACGTTTTAAATTCACCTGTTCCAATCGAATACCGAAGATGCCTTCAAATTCGATATTTGACACCGATAATGCCATGCCTTTCTGTGCCAACTTTGTTTGGGCTTTTGAAAATCCCCATTGCACAATGCTACCTCTAAAAATCATCCAAATCACTATGCTGATAACCCATAGCGATACCACGATAATTCCAGCGACTTTAATAATTTGTTTTCTTCGGGAAAACGCCTGTATAACTGTGTGGAGTGATTTTTTTAAGTTCATCTTTAATTTCTTGATCTACGTCCAATTGATTGATAAAATCGTGAATATCAGGTTGGTTGATTTTGGTATTCTTACGGGTTAATTCCTTCAATGCTTCGTATGGGTTGGGGTACTTTTCTCTTCTCAATACCGTTTGTATGGCTTCTGCAACTACCGCCCAATTGTTGTTTAAATCCTCATTGATTTGATCCGCATTCAAAATCAATTTATCTAACCCTTTTTCCAAGCTCGATAGTGCGATCAAAATATGACCAAAAGGTACACCAATATTTCTCAATACCGTACTGTCAGTCAAGTCTCTTTGCAAACGAGAAATAGGTAGTTTCGACGATAAATGTTCTAAAATAGCATTGGCTACACCTAAATTTCCTTCAGCATTTTCAAAATCAATGGGATTTACTTTATGTGGCATAGCCGATGAACCTACCTCACCTTCTTTGATTTTTTGTTTGAAATAATCCATAGAAATGTAGGTCCAAACATCCCGTGAAAAATCAATCAAAATATTGTTGATCCGTTTCCAAGCATCCAATTGAGCAGCCAAACTATCGTAGGGTTCGATTTGAGTAGTAAAATGACTTCTTGATAATCCCAACTGAGAAGAAACAAAGTTATCGGCAAATGAAATCCAATCTATTTCAGGAAATGCAACTTGGTGAGCATTGAAATTTCCGGTAGCTCCGCCAAACTTGGATTTGTAAGGAATGTTATTAAGGGGCTGCATCTGTCCTTTTAAACGAGCAACAAAAACATACCATTCTTTTCCTAAATTGGTGGGTGAAGCCGGTTGTCCGTGTGTTCTTGCTAGCATGGGTTGATTCATCCATGAATCCGATTGGGCTTCCAACAATTCAACAACACGATTCAACTTAGGAAGAATGACCTGATTCATAGCATCCTTTAAACTCCAAGGAATTGCAGTATTATTGATATCTTGAGATGTTAGGCCAAAATGTACTAACTCTTTATAGTACCCCAATCCATACTCATCCAATTTGTTTTTAATGGCATATTCAACCGCCTTAACATCGTGATTGGTGGTTTTCTCAATTTCTTTAACCGCCATCAACTCAGCTTCTGACAAATTATTCGCCCACTTTCTCAGTTCCACACTTTTATCTAACAACATGCCAAAATCCCAATTCTTCAAGGAAACATGCGATAAAGCTAATAAATATTCAATTTCAACCTTTATTCTGTACTTAATCAAAGCACCTTCTGAAAAATACTCCTTCAAATCTTGAGTAGCTCGGTGATAACGTCCATCAATGGGACTTACGGCAAATAACGACATAAACTAATAACTGCAAAAATACGCAATAAAATCAACAAAGATTTTTCAAATATTTTTGGGGGATAATCAATATTTTGTTGTTGTATTGGTGTTTGATCCCGTTTCAAGGCAAATCATGATTAATTAATCCTGTCATTTGATTTGAAAAAGAAGGGTGAAAATCAGTATCATACTATGAGAAATTACATTTCAAATTCTAAGTTAAATTGGATCTTCGTGTCGGCTATGATTTTGATCACCACACAATCAACTGCCCAAAACAATCCAGTATTGTCTAATCCGGCAAAAACGAAATCAACGAACAACGCTCAAACATCCTCAGAAAAAATAAACAACTCAAGTTCAAATACCATTACAAATCCCGCCACTACCAATGTTAACAACAAAAACAACTCTACAACGAGTAGTGCATCGGTATATGGTACAACGTCCACATCGGTTCAAGCAAATGTTCCTTATGATACTGTTATAAACGGTGTGAAATACCGTAAAAAGTATTACAAACAAAGCTTTCCTGCTCAATACCGTTACGACTATGTTGATCAATATTATTATACCAATTATGCTTTGGGATTGGATTATACCAATGAATCGTATTTGAATAAAGACTGGTACAATCAAGAAATCAATGATTTAAGCTGGGATACATTGGGGCAATTAAAAAATTCATCAGGTTTCAATATTTATTTCATCGGGAAATTGCCGCTTCAACAGTTTATGCCCATTGGCAGATTGACTTGGGGTATCGATATGGGAATGAATCACTTCCGTAGAGGTACAAAAAACAATGTTGAACTTAGTACCATCAATAAAGATAGTGGTTTCACACGGTTGGAAACCATGGCTTTCAATATGTCGGCAATGTTGCGTCAGGAATATGCATTAGGAAGGTTTTATCCCTTTATCGGACTCCATGGGGGATTTGCCTTGTATTCGACGGATCAATACACTCAATCGTACATTCAACTAGTTGACTATGAAACATCTGGAACTGTCGAAGTGCGTACCTCAGCTACACTTTATTGGTCACCAGAAATTGGTTTCAGAGTTCGATTAGCACCAGCTGTCAGTTTTACGGCTTCCTACGAAAGAAGATACGGAAATTCAATCAATATTACTGATATCCATCGCACTACATTCAATGGATTATCCTATAATGAAAAATCGAATTCATTGAACTACGCCACTGAAACATTTAAATTCGGACTTTTGTTTGATCTTGGGGGACGTGAGCGCGAGCGTAAGGAAGTAGTTCCTGCTCGTGATACAACAATTTCTTACCTTGAAGCTATTAACGAATCCAATTATTCAAATAATACACAACAAAACAACAGTCAGCAAAGTTCTGTTCAAAATCCTTGTCCATGTCCTTGTCCCCCTTCGGTAATTACTCCAAACACACCAACAGGAAACAACAGCAATATTCATTTACAAGGTGGCACGGGTACTTTAAATAATGGCACGGGTACTATCAATGGTGGTGCAGGATCAATCAATAATGGCACGGGTTCTATCAATAGTGGAGCGGGATCAATCAATAATGGCACGGGTTCTATCAATAGCGGTACAACCAATTCAGGATTAGGAAGTTCCAAATCCAAAGTGGATGGACCAACAACATCTGGTGAAATTAGCAACTCCTCACAATCAACCAATACAACCAATAAAAGTTCATCAGGTGCAAATATTTTAATTTATGGTGGAGGGAGCACAGTGAATGGCGGTACTCCGAGAAGTAGTTCGACTGGAACTGGTGTAATCACTCCCGGTGGTTCTATTGGGACGGGTTCAGGTGCTAACGGAGGAATCAAATTGCCCAAGGGTTCTGGCACATCTGCTAAACCTCCAGTAAAAGCATTTCCTGGAATTTCAACACCGCCAGTTACCATTAAAAAACCCAAATCGTAATTTGTTTCCGGAATAAAGTTAAAGTTCTAGTTTCAAGAAACGACCCGTATGACTTTCTTTTAACGACGCAATTTTTTCCGGTGTTCCTTCGCCAAGAATACAACCCCCGTTTTTACCACCCTCCGGCCCTAAATCGATAACCCAGTCAGCAACTTTGATCACATCCAAGTTGTGTTCAATTACCAATACGGTATTTCCTTTGTCGGTGAGTTCTTGCAAAACACTTAGTAATTGCTTGATGTCGTCAAAATGCAAGCCCGTAGTAGGTTCGTCTAGAATGTAAAGAGTTTTACCTGTATCGCGTTTGCTCAATTCAGTGGCCAATTTAACACGTTGGGCTTCACCACCTGAAAGGGTAGTGCTGCTTTGGCCAAGAGTAATGTAACCTAAACCCACGTCCTGCATGGTTTTAATTTTACGCAGAATCAAAGGAATCGAATCAAAGAATTCAACTGCTTGGCTAACAGGCATATCCAATACATCGGAAATGCTTTTTCCTTTGTAACGAACTTCTAAGGTTTCACGATTGTAGCGTTTACCATGACAAACATCGCACTCAATTTCAACATTGGGTAGGAAATTCATCTCAATTACCTTTCTTCCACCGCCACCGCAACCTTCACAGCGACCTCCTTTTACGTTGAAAGAAAAGCGTCCTGGTTTATATCCTCTTATTTTAGCTTCTGGTAAATTGGCAAATAAATTACGAATCTCTTGAAAAACACCAACATAGGTAGCAGGATTGCTTCTGGGTGTTCTACCAATAGGACTTTGATCGATTCGAATCACTTTATCAATTAAATCCAGACCTGTAACTGTATCGTAGGAAAGCACTTTATAGTGGGAACCATATATTTTTGAATGTGCTAATGGAAAGAGAGTTTCGTTAATTAAAGTTGATTTTCCCGATCCGCTAACTCCAGTTACTGCAACAAAACATCCCAAAGGAAGGTTTAAATCGACTCCTTTCAAATTATTGCCTTTAGCCCCCTTTAATCGAATAAAATCTTTATTTGGTTTTCTTCGGTTTTGGGGGATATCAATTCGGATTTCATCTCGCAAATACTGCGCCGTAACGGTAGAAGAGTTCTTGAATTGTTCAACCGTACCGCTGGCAACAATCTGACCACCTCTAACCCCTGCATGAGGACCAATTTCAACCAACCAATCGCTGGCCAACATCATGTCTTTGTCGTGCTCAACAACCAAAACACTGTTTCCTAAATCGCGCAATTCCATCAAGCTTTGAATGAGTTTTTCATTATCTCTTTGATGCAATCCAATGGAAGGTTCATCCAAAATATATAGAACGTTTACCAATTTTGAACCAATTTGAGTAGCTAAACGTATGCGCTGTGCCTCACCTCCAGAAAGCGTTTTGGCGGGTGAATTTAATGTCAAATATCCCAAACCAACACCTACTAAAAAAGACAATCGATTCACGATTTCTTTTTTCAATTCGCTAGCAATAGTTAATTGCCTTGGAGTTAATTGTGAATCAATGTCTTTCAACCAATCGTGCAAATGATTAATATTCATTGAAGCCAACTCGGCTATATTTTTACCGGCAATTTTAAAGTGCAAAGATTCGGTTTTCAGTCTTGCCCCATTGCAAATTGGGCAATTTACTTCATGTATAAATTCCTCAGCCCATAATTGGAGTTTTTCGTCGTCTGATTCAAAATAACTCTCAGATACTATTTTTATAACTCCTTTAAATTTCGATTCATAGCTTCGTTTTTTACCGTCTGCTCCAATGGTTATCATTTCCAGTGGTTCAGGATATCCATTCAAAACCGCATTCAACTGATCTTTGCTTAACTTGGAAATGGGGTCGGCCAAAGAAAATCCCATTTGTTTTGATAATGCACGAAGCTGATTAAACGTATAATTTTCGCGCAATTCTCCAACGGGAATAATTCCACCTTTGTTGATAGACTTATTCGTATCAGGAATAATAAAATCTAAATTAACTTCTGATTTTATACCTAAACCTTCACATTCTTCACATGCCCCATACGGTGAGTTGAATGAAAATGAATTGGGTTGTGGTTCTTGATAACTCAATCCTGATTTAGGATCCATCAAGAACTTAGAAAAAGGGTGACGCACCTGGTTGGCAGCTATAATTATTAGATAGCCTTCACCAACTTTAAGAGCGGTTTTGATACTTTCATTCAATCGCTGGGGGGATCCACTTTTTACTTCCAATCTGTCTATAACAATGTCGATGTCGTGTATTTTATAACGATCCAACATCATTCCTGGAGTAATATCTTGGATTTCACCATCCACAATTACTTTGTAATACCCTTTTTTCTTGATTTGCTCAAACAACTCGCGATAATGTCCCTTACGGCTTTTAACAACCGGAGCTGCGATGGTAATTTTTTGATTTTCGAAAGAATTTAAAACAGAATCAAAGATCTGCTCTTCCGAGAACTTGACCATTTTCTCGCCGGTTTGATAGCTGAAAGCTTCGGCAGCACGAGCATAAAGTAATCTTAAAAAATCATATACTTCGGTAACTGTTCCAACCGTTGAACGTGGGTTTCTGGAAACGGTTTTTTGTTCGATAGCGATTACTGGTGAAAGTCCTTTGATTTTATCTACATCAGGACGCTTCATGTTACCAATAAACTGCCGAGCGTAAGCAGAAAAGCTCTCTAAATATCTACGTTGACCTTCAGCAAAGAGGGTATCAAAAGCCAAGCTACTCTTACCAGAACCAGAAAGACCCGTAAATACAACAAGTTGTTGTCGAGGAATAACTAAATCAATGTTTTTTAAATTGTGTTCTCTGGCACCGATGACTTCAATTTTTGGTTGATTTTCATCCGGTAGGTGAATATCTGAAGTCGCTATTTTCATGGATTTGCAAAGGTACAATATAATTAAGCGCGAAACAATTTAATCCCAACTTCCGCCAGCACCGCCACCATTGAAACCACCACCGCCACCAAATCCCCCGAAACCGCCACTAGATCCCCCGAAACCGGAACCAGAATTCCAACCCGAACCAAATCCCCCGCCCCAGAAAATTGGAGGAGTGTAGAATCCTCTGCGATTGAATCCACCACCACCACCGCGACGAATAAATAGGAGATAGAACAGTAAAAAGAACAATATCGGAAAAATCAGTTTGGGCATTCTGTCTTTTTTGGATTTGTGAACTCTCCCTTTGAATTCATCACCTAAAGCAGCAGCCAATTCGTAAGCGGTTTCTCTAATGCCCGCAAAGTACTCCTTTTTTTTAAGGTGGGGTTTGAGTATATTTCGACCAATTTCCCCACAAACAGCATCGGGAAGCACACCCTGAGTTTGGTCGGCTGTAACAATAAAGTATTTTTTATCTTGGGTTGCAATATAAATTAGTATTCCATTATTAACCCCTTTATTTCCCACTTCCCAGTTTCGCACAATAAACATGGCTCTGTCGAAGGCATCATATCCACCGGCAGTTTTTTCAATAGCAACTGCAATTTGAGCACCCACTGAATCTTCAAGTTCTTTGAATAATCTATTCAAATAATCCAATTCATGCGAACTTAATACACCGGCAAAATCATTGACATAATTGCTGTATTTGACGGGCGTTTGCTGCGCTTTAGTAAATTGAATACCACCCAAGAAAAGTAAGAAAAAGGCAATTAAATTTTTACCCGAATAGTGTGAAAACATGTTCTTTTTTGGGGATATTTTTGGGGATGTAATCGTGTTCAATTCTTTTATAAATTGAAATACTGCATTTAAACGAAATGATATTAAATCCATGGATTAATTGGAAGTAACTTCATTAGAGAGCTCGTTGGGATTATCATCCAATGCAGGGAAAAATAGGCCCAACTGCTTGCCAGTTATTTCAACACCTTTCACTATTCCGTCGGTTACATTATGATTTTGAATGGTTTGAATGACTTCTTCTTTAACAGCATTCCAAAATTCGTTTCCAACATGCTGATGAATTCCAATATCTCCGAGAATAGCAATTTCTTTCGTTCTGAGACGAAGGAAAATAAGAACAGCATTACGATGGGCTGTGTTGTGCATTTTTAACTTTTCGAATGTTTTTTTAGCTTCATCGAGAATGGTATCATTCGACAGGCAAGTAGTGTAGTGCACTCTAATTTCTGCCGAGGTTTGCTCTTCGGCCATTCGAATGGCTTCAACAATTTTATCTGAATGGATTTGACCAGCCAGTGAAAATTTATTTAAACGTTTAAATCGTTCAAACATATCAATCCATTATTTCCAATTCGGGCGCATTTTCACTACCGCTTTTGGATTTGAATCCATCTCTTTTTTCAAATCCGAACATGGAAGCGATAATATTACTAGGGAAGCGACGAACTTTTTTGTTGTAGTTGGCCACAGCAGTATTGAAATCAGTTCTGGCAGTGTTTATACGGTTTTCTGTACCTGAAATTTCATCGTTCAATTGTGCAAATTGAGGGATGGATTTCAAATCGGGGTATTTTTCAACTACCACCATTAATTTACTCAAACTGCTGTTTAATTTTGAGTTTATTTCAGCTTGTTGTTGGTCAAAAGCAGCCAATTGTTCTTGGGTAAGATTACTCGGATCAATTTTTATCCCAGTTGCGGAAGCTCGAGCTTGGGTAACTTCTTTTAAAATATTTTCTTCCGTTTTCGCAGCTTTAACTACCACTTTCGCTAATTTTTCAATCAAATCAGCTCGGCGCTGGTATTGTGCTTCCACATTGGACCAAGACTTTTCAACTTCAGTGTCCAAATCAACCATTGAGTTGTAACTATTACAACCATAACCAGTGAAAATTAGGAAAAAGGCAAGAATTCCTAGTAAGATATAATTAGATTTTTTCATTTTAGATTTAGTGCAAAATTAATACAGATTTCGTTCAAAAGTAATTGATTTACTTCAAACAGTGGGATTTCTTCGTTCAATTCCTGTTTTAAACTCGTGACTCCTTTGTCTGGAATTCCACAGGGTACAATATGTTGGAACATGCTTAGGTTAGTATTGACATTCAACGCGAGTCCGTGCATAGTTACATATCGTGAACTTTTGATTCCTATTGCGGCAATTTTTCTTTCATTGGATTTACCAATATCCAACCAAACACCCACTCGGTCTTTGATAACACCTGCATGTAAACCATAATGCTGAAGTACTTTAATAATGGCATTTTCGATTCCTGAAACGTATTCTTTTAACCCAATTCCCACTTGCTCAAGATCAAGCAATGGGTAGACTACTAATTGTCCCGGACCATGATAAGTGATATCACCGCCTCTTTCAATCTCAAACTTTTCAGCACCGATAGAATGCAATAAATCGTGAGCTATAAGTAAATGATGTTGCTTGGCATGTTTACCAAAAGTGTAAACGTGTTGATGTTCAACTGGGATAATATGCTGCACGGGTAAATTTCCGCTTCGCTTTTCTTCGATCATGTTTTGGAATAGACTTTTTTGTTTATCCCATGTGATCGAATATTTCTCTTGACTCAATTGGTGAATTTTGCAAAAATTCATTCAACAAAAATACAACAAAGAAAATCGATCGATTCAGTGAGGTTGTAAATTTGTTATAAAGGTTCAACACACAAACACCTTGCATTCCGCTCAATTGAATTAAAAACACGATATTTAGAGCTACTGCCCTTGTCACAGAGTTAATCATTATAACACCCAATTGAATTAAAAACATGACGTTCAAAACTATTGCACAGGATACAACCGAAAATAAACGAATTCAAGGCCAAAAAATTGAACAAAAAGCTTTGGAATATCTGCTATCAAACGGATATGAATTAATCCAACAAAATTGGTATTTTGGACATAAAGAAGTGGATATAATTGTGGAAAATAATGAATTCCGAGTATTTGTAGAAGTGAAATCACGTTTCATTTCTAAGACTTTAAATTCAAACTACCAGAATTTATCCAGTCAGATTCATAAAAAACAACAGATTCAATGTAACAATCAATTGCTCGATATTCATCAAATCATCCGAAAAATGAATGAAACACTTCCTGAGAATAAAGTCGATCAACCCAAAAAAAAATCCATGACCGATTGTGCATCAAAATTCAGCTCATTGTACCCTACACATAAAAAACTGAGATTTGACATAATCTCTTATATAGGTACATATTACGGATTTAGGTTGAATCATTTTAAAGATGCATTTAGCCCAATTTACTATAAAAAATCACCTGATTTACTTCATTTTAACCAAACTAAAAATGACAAAAAACGCAAAAGATGTAATGTTTTTTACATATAATACTTTATTAAACCGTATGATTCTTCGTTATTTGCAGATAAGATGAAAAACTTTTTAATTACTCTCAGATTAATCTTGAGCGCTCATTTGGGTTGGACGCAACATCGTTGTGGAACTGATTTGTACTACCAAAAGCAATTAGCTTCTGATCCAAATTTAATCAACAGACAAAATATTTCAAATACAGAAATTAAAGAATTGAAGGCAAATAAGTCGATCGAAAAGCGTGCAACAAAATATAAGATACCGGTTGTTTTTCATGTGATTCATACCAACGGACCAGAAAATATTTCTCGCGATCAAATTTTGGATCAAATCAGGATTCTAAATGAGGATTATTCATATACCAACCCCAATAAAAAAAATCTGCGCGCAGTATTTTCCAACGTGGTTGGATCGGCGGATATTGAATTTGAACTGGCTAAAATTGACCCCAATGGAAATTGTTTTGACGGCGTAAATAGAGTTTATTCTTCACAAGGAGTTGATATGGATATGAATTCAGAACCAGTGAAAAAATTGATCTATTGGGATTATAAAAAGTATTTAAATGTTTGGGTTGTTACGAATATAACCGATGGTAGCGCTACTGGCACAGTTTTAGGTTATGCTGTTTTCCCTTTCGCAACAGGAGGAACGGTTAGAGATGGAATTGTAATCAGACACGATAGAGTAGGTAGCATAGGCACAGCTGCAGGAACCGATGATGGTAGAACCTTAACCCATGAAGTAGGACATTGGTTGGGATTGTTTCACACATTTCAAGGTGGATGTTCAGATGGCGACCAATGCGATGACACCCCACCAGTAGAGGGTACTTTCACGAACGCAAATTGTCCTGCAAATGGCAACTCCTGTCCTACAGACTCACCTAATTTGCCGGATATGTGGGAAAATTACATGGATTATTCTAATGGACAATGTATGTCAGCTTTTACCTTTCAACAAATTGATAGAATGAATTATTTCCTTACGAGATCGCCTCGAAATTCTAATGTAAGTGCAACTAATTTGTTAGCAACCGGAATTACTGGCCAAAATGTCGCTCCAATTGCCGATTTTACGGCATCGAGTAGAGTTGCTTGTGCTGGACAATCCATAAAATTTTACGATTTGTCTTGCAAAGGGATTCCAACGGTTCGTTCTTGGACGTTTAAAGGAGCGGCAACTCCTTCATCTACTTTACAAACGCCAGAAATAATTTATCAAACACCCGGTACTTACGAAGTGGCTTTAACGGTACAAAACTCATTTGGTACAAATTCAATAACAAAAACGAATTACATCACCATTTTACCTGCTGTATCACAGGGATTGCCTTCATTTGAGGAAGGATTTGAAAATGGAGATCCAACTACCAACAGTGGTTTTGTGCACCAATCACCAGCTGCAACGCGGTTTCAAGTTACGCCCAATGCTGCATACACCGGATCTAAAAGTTACTTTGCCAACATTACTACGGGCTCTACTCCCGGAGTAGTTTATTCTTTTACTACCAAGAGTTTTGATATTTCGAAAATTCCTGCTGGAACTACACCTAAATTCACCTTCTATTGTTCATATGTACAACCAAGTGCCGATGTTTCTGAAACTATGAGAATTTTCATTTCAACAGACTGCGGCGGAACATTTACCAAAATTTGGGAGCGTTCAGGCTCTGCATTGGCTTACAGCGTTTCAGCACCATTTGCAAATAATTTTAGACCCACTTCCAAATCGGAATGGAAACGTCAAGGATTGGCTTCTTTGAGTAGTTTGGGATATAGTACTGCCAAAAATGCCATTTTTAGAATCGATGTGCTTAGTGGTGGAGGTAATCCAGTGTATATTGATAACATAAATATGTCGCAGTGGTATGCCGGAAATAACCTGTTCGATGAAAAGGAGTTAATGGTGGAATTGAAGCCAAATCCAGCGATGCTTGCCACCAAATTATCGTTTGAAACGAAAATAGCTTATCCAAACACAAAAATTGCCTTGTTCGATGTTTCAGGTAGAATGGTGGAGGAGTATTTTAATGGAGATTTGAATGTAGGTCAACACGAATTTGAAATTTCAGCTCCAAACAATAGAAATTTTGGATTGTATTATTTAAAAGTTGAAAATTTCAATGGCTCTTTTACAAGAGCCATTGTGTTCGGCAACGAATAATTGTTTTTGAATTTCTGAATTATATCCTCTTATTTTTGCACAAAAATTGAATGAAGAATCTCGTAATAGTTGAATCACCAGCAAAAGCTAAAACCATTGAGCAATTTCTCGGTGCCGATTTTAAAGTCGTTTCCTGTAAAGGACATATCCGTGATTTAGCAGACGGGAAAGACGCCATCGATATCCAGAATGGTTTTAAACCCAAATATGAAATATCCCCCGATAAATTACAACTTGTTACTCAGTTAAAAGGAATGGTTAAACAGGCTGAAACAGTTTGGTTGGCTACGGACGAGGACCGCGAAGGGGAAGCCATTTCTTGGCATTTGTTTGAAGTTTTAAATCTAAAAAAAGTAGATACTAAGCGTATCGTATTCAACGAGATAACAAGACCTGCAATTCAAAAAGCGGTGCAAAATCCAAGATCGATCGATAATCATTTGGTTGATGCACAGCAGGCAAGAAGGGTTTTGGATCGTATTGTTGGATATAGCTTATCGTCAACGTTATGGCACAATATTGCTCAAGCACAACGAAATCGGTTAAGTGGTGGAAGAGTGCAGTCAGTAGCAGTTCGTTTGGTTGTAGAAAGAGAAAGAGAAATAAACGCCTTCACATCACAGTCCGAATTTAAAATAAGTGGTGAATTTGTTACGAGTTCTGGAAAGGTATTAAAGGCCGAATTGGATAGAAAATGCAAAACTGTTGAAGAGGCGAGAGCAATATTGACGGAACTAATGGGTGCTAATTATCAGGTGGATAGTGTAGAAGTAAAACCAACTTACAGAAATCCCGCACCTCCGTTTACAACATCCACGTTACAGCAAGAGGCATCGCGTAAATTGGGATATGATGTTAGTAGAACCATGCAAATTGCTCAGAAATTATATGAAAATGGATTTATTTCATATATGAGAACAGATTCTGTTAATCTATCTCAGACCGCAATTGAAGGGGCAAAAGCTGAAATATTAAAAGAGTACGGTGCAAACTTCTCTAATCCTAGAAATTTTTCAACTAAATCTGAAAGTGCACAGGAAGCACACGAAGCCATTCGACCCACCTATTTTAACAATCGCAGTGCAGGAACAACTCCTCAAGAGAAGAAATTGTACGAATTGATATGGAAAAGGGCAATTGCTTCCCAAATGTCGCGTGCAGAATTGGAAAAAACCACTATCTTAATTACAAATTCGAATACAAATTACAAGTTCAAAGCTGAAGGTGAGGTTTTAAAATTTGAGGGATTCTTGAAGGTGTATCTTGAAGGTACCGACGATGAAGAAAATGATGAAGCTTCTGGTATGCTTCCAGCTGTGAAGTTGGGAGAAAATTTAGAGAATAAATCGGTATTGGCTGCCGAAAAATTTTCTAAACATGCTCCTAGATATACCGAAGCAAGTTTGGTCAAGAAACTAGAAGAATTGGGTATAGGTCGACCATCAACTTACGCTCCAACCATCCAACGTATTCAATCAAAGGGGTATATTCAAACTGAATCTAGACCCGCGTTCAAAAGGGATATAATTCAATTGAAATTATCGAACAATAGTATAAATGAAAGTTCCGTTACTGAGAATTTTGGTGCTGAAAAAAATAAATTGTTTCCTTCAGATATCGGAATGATTGTTACTGATTTCTTGTCTTCTAAATTCAATAATATTTTAGATTATGGATTTACAGCTGCTGTTGAAAAAGAATTCGATGAAATAGCAAGCGGTTTGAAGGGCTGGCAAAAAATGTTAGAGGAGTTTTATGGCCCATTTCAAACAACACTGGAAAAAGCCAATCAAACATCCAATATTATTTCAGGCGAAAGGGAGTTGGGTAAAGATCCACTCACGGGATTAACCGTAATTGCTCGTATGGGGCAATACGGACCAATCGTTCAATTGGGTACACGTGAAGAAACAGAAACTCCTGATTATGCAGGTCTTTTACCAACTCAACGACTTGAAACCGTCTCATTACAAGACGCATTAAAGTTAATTGCACTGTTTAATCAAGAATTATCCTTTAAAGATTTGCCTGTAAAAATAGGAAATGGTCGATATGGAATATATGTAAAATGGGGAGATAGGTATATCAATTTACCCACCGACTTTAATTTAATGGATATGAATTCCGCCATGTTGTTTGAAATGATTGAAGAACAAAGCGGTCAAAAAGCATTTCCTTTTGAATTAGGAGAATATTCAGGAGAGAAATTGATAGTAGGTAAAGGAATGTATGGTCCGTACATTCGATTTAAGAATACATTTGTAAGTATTCCTAAAGCAGAAGACCCGTTGAATATTTCGATAGAAAGAGCCATTGAATTGGTTCAAAAAAAGGTTGAAGATGATCTTAAAAAAATTCTAAGAACATTTTCAGAGAATCCAGATGTTACCATTCAAACAGGTCGATACGGTCCGTTTATTAAATTTGGAAAAAGCAATCTCAAGTTGCCAACTGGAGTTGGAGTAGAAGATATTTCCTATGAACAAATTTTAGAAATTCAAGCTAAGTCAGCACCTGCAACAAAAACTTCTGCAAAAAAGGGAAGTGGTTCAAAGAAAAGCACTTCAAGCACTACAAGCACTACAAAAAGCACGGAACCAAAAACCAAAACTAAATCGTCTGCGGCGAAAAAGCCAACTTCAAAAACCACAGTTTCAACAAAAAAAACTGCAACAAAAAAGTAATTTCAATGTCAACGGAGTCAGAATTGCATTCATTGGTGCAACTTTTGGATGATTCTGATCCGGAAGTTGTTGAAATTGTTGAAAATAGAATTCTCCAACAAGGAGTTGAACTTCTACCTCAACTAGAAGATATTTGGCTCATGGGTACGTTCCCTGAACAATCCAACTTGTTGGAGAACATCATACAACGGATTCAATTTCAAAAATTAGAAACCGATGTATTGGATTTTAAAAGAAAACAAAATGTATCAGATTTTCAGGCCTGGATATTGGCTACTCGAATTCAGTTTCCTGGTTTAACTGAAGGCATGATGCTTGCTCATTTGAATCAACTTAGGATAGATGCTTGGGTAAAACTTTCTAAAGTGAGAAATCCTTTAGACCAAATCCAAACCTTGAATCATTTGTTTTTTGAAATTTATCAATTCAAAGGTAATTCCAACGACTATCATCATGCCGATAATTCATTCGTAAATCGCGTTTTAGAAACAAAATCAGGAAATCCAATAAGTTTGGCGGTACTTTACTCAACCGTGGCGAAAGCATTAGGTCTGCCTATTTTTGGCGTAAACCTGCCCCAACATTTTGTGTTGGCTTATTGTCGAATGGATTCCGAACCCAATTTAGATGGGGTATATCCACGCGATGAATTGAAAACTGAAAATGTGAAAAATGTATTGTTTTATGTTAATCCATTTTCAAAGGGACAGATTTTTTCAGCTGAAAGCATTGATGCATTTCTAAAAACCATTCAAGTTGAAAAAGAGCCTGAATATTATTTGCCCTGCTCATCACAACAAATTTTAATTCGAATGTTTCGAAATTTGTATCATTCTTATACCAAAACATTCGATTCGATTAAGTCGGAACAGATCAAAAAATTACTTTTACTATTTGATGTAAATATTGAATAGTCGCATTAATTCAGTCGTTTATTAAAGTTCCTCATTGATTTTACAAAATTTGATAGTCAATTAGTTATGTATTTTTATATAAAGAATTTATCAATTTATCGGTGTAGTTCATTCATAATTTGTACTTAAGATTAAAATTCACGAACTTTGCATTTCTATTAATTATGGCAGAAAAACCAATCTTAGTGCCTAAAATGGGTGAGAGTATCACCGAGGCAACTGTAATTCGCTGGTTGAAGAATGTAGGTGAACGTATTGAAAAAGACGAACCCATCGTAGAAATTGCCACAGATAAAGTGGATAATGAAATTCCTTCAACTGAAGCCGGAATATTGACAAAGCAGTTGTTTCAAGACGGAGATGTTGTTAAAGTGGGTGAGCCCATAGCAATGATTGATGGAGAGGCAAGTGAAGGTGCAGTTGTATCCGATAGTTCAGCATCCTCTTCTGCTCCTATCGAACAAGTAGTTCAAGCCGCTGCTGTAATTGAAAATCAGATTGCTAGCATAAAAGCAGATTCTCCATCCCCAAAAAGCAATACAGGAAGTAGATTCTATTCACCCTTGGTGATGAACATCGCAGCACAGGAAGGAATTGCTTCTGAGGAATTACAAAATATTCAAGGTACTGGACTTGAGGGTCGAGTAACCAAAGCAGATATTTTAAAGTACATTTCAACTCGTGGCACTGCTCCTATAATAGCAAAAACGGCTCCTGTTGCAACCAATACAGTTAACACAACAGATAACACTGCTGTTGCTTCTAATAAGCCAGCAATGAATAAACCCGCAGTTTCCTTAGATAACGGTGATGAAATTATTCAAATGGATCGAGTTCGCAAGTTAATTGCCGATCACATGGTTATGAGTAAACAAACATCGCCACACGTTACTTCTTTTGTTGAAGCAGATGTTACCAACTTAGTTAATTGGAGAAACAAAGTAAAAGATTCCTTCAAAAAACGCGAAGGAGAAAACATTACCTTTACCCCCATTTTCCTATGGGCAATCGCTAAAGCAATCAAGGAATTTCCGATGATCAACGTTTCTGTTGATGGCGATAAAATAATTCGTAAAAAGAATATCAACCTGGGTATGGCAGTAGCACAAAACAACGGAAACCTGATCGTTCCTGTTATTAGAAATGCAGATACCATGAATCTACTCGGCCTTACAAGAGCCGTAAATGATATTGCCAACCGTGCCCGTGTAAACAAACTTTCGCCCGATGAAATTCAAGGTGGAACCTACACCTTAACCAATGTTGGATCTTTTGGAAATGTGTTCGGAACCCCAGTTATCAACCAACCTCAAGTAGCCATTATGGCCGTAGGTGCAATACGTAAAAAACCGGCGGTTTTGGAAACTGAACATGGCGATGTTATCGCAATACGTCAAATGATGTATCTAAGTCATAGCTACGACCATCGCGTTGTTGACGGTGCCTTAGGCGGTATGTTTGTGCGTAAAGTGGCAGATTTCCTAGAACAATGGGATCCAAATACTGAAATATAATACCTAAATTGCCGCTGTTATGGAACTTAAAATCCGGCGGTTTTCAGAATTATTAGCCATTTTTTTCATTCTAAATTCGTTAACCGTAATTCTGGATGAGGTTTCAACATATAAATACTCACTCTATAGTTCGTCGGATGAGTTTTTTGAAACCTCACTCAGAAATAAATATCGAGCCCAACGTCATTTCGATTACTCCCTGGTTCTACAACGGTGCGACACTAACGACTTCCAATCCGCGCCTGATGTAGTGCACTCCAGCGAATCCCAAAAGGATTTGGCTATTTTCTTGGGAAATCAGAGTAATGATTTGGATGATTTTATAACAGTTGGAACCACCGAAGACATTTATTATAATTCAAAATTGGGCGATTCATTCTGGGTGTATTACACACCTTTCTACAAAAGAATACAAGGTATCGTAAAATTCCGAAGCCCCGATCATTCCATTCAAAATCCGACTATGATAGAGATTTCTGAAACATATTCACAGTCATTTTTGGTCGCTTTTATTGTCATTTTCCTCAGCTTTGTTGCTTATAAAACCCAAAGATTTGAATTCAAATTCGGTAGCATTGTTTTTGCTGTCATCTTTTCTATTGTTCAAAATTGGTGGTTGTAAACATCTAAAAACAGAGCACAAATGCAGGCGCAGTTTTTTTTTCGAGAAATAATTCAATTTTATTCCCAATTAAAATATAAGCGCATTCCTATCGGCTTAATTTGGATAGTGATTTTAATTTCGTTTGCAATTAAACAATCTGTTGAACCTCATAATATTCTTGATTCTTCGGAATATTTAATTGCATCCAAGCAATTATTTGCAAAAAACAGTATTTATTCGACTTACAAGCCCATCGATTTGCTTTATTTCGTACATCGAAGAACTCCTTTGTATCCTCTTTTGATTTTTCTTGGGGGATATACTTTCATTTTGGCTTCGTTTATCCAATTTATTTCCTGCATCTATATTCCGTTTGGAATAAATCAGTTTATTAAAAAGTTTGGGATCGATTTGAATCCTAACACTTTTGCTTATTTCATGTTCCTGATCAGCTGGCCTTTGTTTTCTTATTATGGAGTTATGGCCATTCCTGAGATAATTTCCACTGCATTGCTCGTATTATTGCTCAACTCAACCGGCCATACGGTGGGTTTATCCTTGATTTTTACTGCATTGATTGCACTTAAACCCGTTTTTTTAGTCTTGTTTCCCGTGTTACTGATTTATAATTTCGATATCAAATCAATTTGGATGTGGCTGCTTCCCATTTTTTTTGTGATGTTTTGGATGAATAAAAGTAAATCAATTCTAGGTTTTTCCACATATTCAACCATTGCAGTAACCAATCCATACGATTATAACCGTAAAATATTGCTTTCTAAAATATATAACAACCATCAGTTGGATTCCATTTATCAGCTTGAATTAGAGCAAATAAACACCTTGAATTCACCCAAAACAGTGTCGGATTTTATGTCCCAAAAAGTCATAGAATCCATAAAAACTCATCCCATTAAGTATGCCTTTCTGCATATTAAAGGTGCTTTGGTTACATTAATAGATCCAGGTAGATACGATGCTATGGTGTTTTGGAATTGGCATAAAACCGCCGGTTTTATGGGAGTAAATGATGGGAATTTGAAATCGGAACGACGGTTGGGCGAATGGGCGTATATTCTATTTTTTGCATTGATGAATTCTTTGAAATTGGTATTCATTTTTGTGGGTAGTTATCATGCAATGTTTATTAGAAAAATTAAAGTTTCCTATTATCTCTTCGCATTGAGTTTGGTTTATCTTTCTACCATTGGGCCCGTTGGTAGTGCGCGTTATTTGATTCCATTTTACGCTGTTTTTGCTGTTTTCGGGGGATGGGGGATTGCTGTATTTGCTGAAAAGTTCAAATTATTTCTACATGAGGATACTTCTTTTAAGCGATAATCACGGTTTTGTTGATCAAAATATTCTATCTCACGTGGATTGGGCAGATGAAGTATGGCACGCGGGTGATTGGTTAAATCTAGAAATGCATCATAAAATTTTGGGCTTGAACAAACGAATCAGAGGTGTTCATGGTAATATTGATGGAACAGATGTAAAAAACTATTATCCAATAGAACAAGCGTTTCGAGTACAAGGTCTTAAAGTATTAATCACCCATATTGGAGGCAGACCAGGGAAATACAATCCCAAAATTCTAACAGTACTTAAAAATCATCCTCCCGATCTATTTATTTGTGGACATTCACATATTTTGGTCGTTAAAAAAGATCCTACTTTTAATCTATTATTCATGAACCCAGGCGCATGTGGATTGCATGGTTTTCATAAAGTTAGAACAGCGTTGCGTTTCCAAATTGATGATGGTAAAATTCATTCACTCGAAGTAGTGGAATGGGAACGCCCAAAATCTTTGGATTTTTTTGAAAAAGATATTGCAGAATAAAATTATAATCGTA
>CAZQFZ010000028.1:0-24767 GCA_964592635.1 uncultured Rhizobium sp. | reverse complement strand
CTAAAATCAAAAAAAAACCGCCTCGTTTAGTTAACGAGACGGCTTCTTTTTTATTTAACACAAATATCTTTTCTAAAGGAAAACAATCAATAAAAACAAATTTATTAAAATTCAAATTAAAAGTTTAGCTGGGCCTGTATTCTCACAAACTGTCCTTTTTGAAGATTGTCTTGATTCCTGTAATCCTCGAACCTTCTGCTTGCAGAATTATAGGCTATGGTTAATTCAAAATTCTTATTGAATTGAATTTCCACACCACCCTCCCATTCAGAAACTTCGTATGCACGCGCATCTAATTCGTGTTTCTTACCACCGTTGTAATAAGCGTAACGAACAAATGGGAAAATAATTTTATCTTTAAACTTCAATTGGTAATTAAACATGGCATACCCTCCCCACAATCTGGAAACCTCAATGGAATCTGTCATTTTATTAAATCGTGGACCATTTCCAATGTTATACTCTGCTTGAAATCCAAACGGTTTTGGATACATAACTAATGTTCCACCCAGACGTTCTTCTTTATAAGTTAAATCTTTTACTACCTTAGTTTGAGAAGATACAGTTTGCAACGTCCAATCGCCTTTGTAAGCTTGCACACCTGGTTCAAAAATTTGGCCTTTGAACTCAAATGGCCATGTAAAGCGAACTACTTGATATAAATTATTATTCAACTCAGGACGGTTGGCATTTTGGCCATTATAAATCCCATAGGCAAAACAACCGTAGTCGCCAGAACCCTTTAATCCATCCTTTATTACTCGGTCCAAAAGTTCACGTTTCCTTTTCGGTGCCCAATAGAAAAAGACACCTAAATCGCGTTCGTTGGCTAATCCAGAATTCATAGCATCATCGCGATCCAAATTCAATCTATTTTGAGATGATTGCATATTGATAAAACCATAAGGCACTTTACTTTGTCCAATTCTAAATCGAAACTCATTATCTTTATCAACGCCGACATCAAAATAGGCATCTCTTACTTGACCGTAATGCAAAGCGGTTGTAGATGGTGCAGAAGCAAAATCGTATTGAATGTACATGTAAACCTGGGGATGCACTTGACCGGCAACGCGCAAACGGTTTCTTCGAATAAAGAAGCCATTATTATCGCCAATACTACGATCGCATTGTTCACACACCAATTTCGGATTAGTTTCAAACAATCGATTATATCGTACCTGAACGTAACCCCCTAAGCTAATCTTTTCGTACCAAGCTTTTGATTTGGTTTCAACTTTAGACGGAACGGGCTCTAATGAAATTCTTTGAGTAGAAATGATGGAATCATACATCCAATTATTTATAGTATAATTACCTTTGATTTGGTCGTTCTGAGTATTTTCTATCGAATCTACTGCAACAACAAACTTGTTTGAATTACGGGTATATGTAATTGAATTCGCTTCAAGGTTTTGACCAAAAATCAAGCAAAAACTCAAGGTCCAAAACCAATTTAAACGATTGAATTTCTTAAAGTTAAACTTAATTAAATGTAAATTTATTGTTTTTTTATTGCGTACCATTTATTAACTTTTTGTTATGCTAATATTAATGGGGCAAAATTGTCATTAATAATTTGTTAATATATTTTCTTTATATTTTATTTATGTTACTAAATTGTTAATTGAGATACTCGAGATAGAGACTTACACGCCGTTATACCGTCCCCAAAAACAAAAACACCGCCCTAAAGGACGGTGTTAGAATGATATAAACAATATATAACGTTATATTTTACGTTTTGAATAGAGAAAAGTGCAACTTAGAACATACTGATAATCCAATAGGAAATCGCTGCTACTAAGGCACTAATAGGTATTGTAATTATCCAAGCGAACATTAGACTTCGGGTAACACCCCAACGCACAGCGCTTAACCGCTTGGTAGCACCCACTCCAATAATGGATCCTGTTATGGTATGAGTTGTTGAAACTGGAATACCCATTTGCGCAGTCATAAACAAGGTAATCGCACCAGCTGTTTCAGCACCCACACCTTCTAACGGAGTCACTTTCGTAATTTTAGAACCCATGGTCTTAACAATTTTCCAACCACCACTCAAAGTACCTAGGCCTATCGCACCGTAACAAGCCAAGGGAACCCAAGAAGGTATCTCTTTGAAATCTACAATATTTCCATTAGCAATTAATGCAGCTCCAATAATACCCATCACCTTTTGAGCATCACTTCCACCATGCCCCAAACTAAACGCAGCTGATGAAAGCAACTGTAGTTTTTTGAACATGTTCGACATTTTTGCAGCTGTAGGTTTTCTAATTTTTTCTACAAATAGATACACCAGTGCGAAAATTGCAAATACTGCCATCATAGAGAAATTGAGCAAACGGTTGTCGGCTTTATCCAAATCTTTACTTAAGCTTTTGGCCACATCAATTTTGAATGCATTAACGAATTTCAGTGTCTGCACTTCACCGAATTGCAGTTTTTTAGCAATACTCATTGCGGTAACTGAATCTCCTAATTCAGAATGCATTTTAAAATCGGATTTAAGCGAATCTAGTTGGGCATCAAGTAACGCTAATTTTTCTTTTTTCGAAGCATCAAAAAATACTTCTTTTTTAACCGTTTCATAACGCATGAATTTTTTCACAATTTCCTTCTGCTTGCGAATTTCAACATCCTTCAAATCCACTGCAGACATGATATTCGCCACCACTTCTTTATTACCTTGGGTTTTATAGTCATTTAGATAAGGCAATGATTTGTCAAAATGATCTTTAGCTTCATTGTAATTGGATTGAAGTTTTTCATCTATCATTTTTCCATCCGCTTTTGCAATCTGAATATTCTTTTCGTATTTGTCGAGTTGATAGAACTTTTTCAAATTTTCTTCAAGCTTAACAGTCATCAAGTAATCGAATAAAAAGAATGTTGCAGCCGATGATACCACAATTAAACTCAATTTGGCCCAGTAGTTTTGTCGGATTGTTACCAATGTGATATAAGCGGCCATTACCATACCAATAATAGGAGCAAGGAAAATGAAATAGATGGTTTTCGTAATTGAATCTTGATCAATTATGTCTCTAATTGGCATATATCCTTTTACCATGTAGGCATGCATAATTGCAGCGCCAGCAAATCCCCCGATAAGGGTATGAGAAGAAGAAGATGGAATACCAAACCACCAAGTCAATAAGTTCCAAAAAATAGCAGCAATCAAACCAGCCAAAATCACATCCAATGTGATAAAATTCTCATAGACCGTTTTACTGATGGTGTTGGCCACAGAATGATCTTTAAAAATAAAGAATGCAGCAAAATTGAACATAGCTGCCCACACAACTGCTTGAAAAGGCGTTAATACTTTGGTACTCACTACCGTAGCAATGGAATTTGCAGCATCATGAAAACCATTGATGTAATCAAACACCAAAGCCAGCACTATAATAACAACAACAAGTGTCATACTATGTTGATATTAAGCGTACTTAACGATAATCGTTTCAATCACATTCGCTACATCTTCACATTTATCAGTAGCCACTTCCATGATCGTGTAAACTTCTCTTCTGCGAATTAAGTTTTTAAAATCATCTTCTGTATCAAATAACGTTTTAATGCTCATATCAAATACATTATCCGCATGATTTTCTAAAGAATTGATTTTAACAATTGATTCCATAATTTTCTCCGGACGTTTTAGTTCACGCAATTGCATAATTACTTTACTTACTTCATTGGCACCCTGGCAGATAATATCAGCCAGATTTTGAATTCCTTGATCCAAAGGATTTACACCGTGAAACTGAATTTTTTTACATGAAGCATGGATATAATCAGCAACATCATCCATTGCTGTTGCCAAATAGTGTATATCTTCTCTGTCGAATGGAGTAATGAAATTTTTACCTAACTCTTGAAAGATTTGATGTGTAACTTCATCGTTTTTGTGTTCCAACTCTTCAATTTCCTTACTGATTTGGAAACGCAAGTTGGGATCTGTTTCGTAAACAAATGCTTTGAATTTCTTTCCCATTTCGGAAACATTTTCTGCTGTCTTTTCAAATAATGTGTAGAAGACTTTGTCTTTGGGCAAGAAAATGCTAAGTATGTTATTGATTGCCATGTAAATTATTTTATGACAAATTTATAGCGTAAATAACGGTATTGATTCGATATAACTCAAAATTAACAATATGTTAACATTGAAAATAAGCAATAAAAAATAATGCCTTGATACACTCATAATGCCTTGATACACTCACAACATAATTTCTAGAAAATCCAATGCTCGGATTTTTAACCGCCTACAATTTGAACTTCAAATTCCTTTACTTCGATTTTAGGGTATTTGGGGCTTTGTTTTTGGACTTGGAATCCTTGGAATTTCTACTTTTCGAATCCGTATTCGGTTTATTTTGAGTAGTTATTGATGCTTTTTTCTTTTGGGATGCCAAACGCTCTGCCTCCGTTTTTTCGCTGTAATCATAGAAAACAAAAGATCGAATATTACCTCTTGATTGCCAATTTACAACCAACACATCTGAAAATGTGGCTATAACCATGATATTGCCTTTTACATTATATCGATATTCTTGCTCGGAATTAAGACTCACGTTCGTAATTTCCGTTCTCGACAACTCATCTGGATTTCGAGCTTTATAATATTGAACGCATTCTTGCAGCAACTTTTGTTTGTCTAACGCTCCTGCTTTGTTTTGTGCCGATAACTTGATGGTATTTTTCGATCCAAATGGATATTCCAGTTTTAAATTCCCCAGAACTTCTAAGTTTTCATTGGAAAATGGACTATTCATTCGCTTAACCCTCAAATATTCCGCATTCATATTCAGCGTGTCTCCATAAAATCCAAATAAATACAGCAAATCTTCCATCACCATAGATCGAATTACCTCTTCATTATTCAATTCTTCTTTCTTCTCGTTAAAAAGAGTAGAATTTATCAAATTGGATTTAACTTGGGCCGATAATCCCAACATAAATTCGTCGCGGTACATTTTCCAATTTAGCAGTTGTTTAATCTTACCTTGATTATCCAATTCAATATGCAGTGGTAAACGTTCCATTTTAGAACCTTTTAAAAAGGGTTTGTTTCCTTGGGGATCGGCATAATATTGAGCATAGAACGTATTGGATTTAATACTATCTTCTTTAAAGATCAAATACGAAGTATCGATTTTAGTATCCAGATAATACTGATTTTCATTGGTTAAATATTGTTGTGTAATACGTTGATAGGTAAACGATTTCAGCCCATTGAAATCGCTCGTAAAAATCACCCATTCCGGATCTTGTTTAAGTGAATCGGGCAATTCAGATGGACGTGTATTGACAATTTGTGCTGAGCTTATGTGAAACATACTCAGGCACAAACATGCAAACAGAAATGTAACGAATTTATTGTACCTCATGTATAATTATGCTTTTAGAATGCTGAATTTTTGAATACTGAATTTTGGAAAAGTTCAAGTTTCAACAACTACGTAAAACCAACCAAATTCAAATTAAATGGAATAAATAAAAATGGGTGGATTGGCGAAGTTCGTTGCTTTGTTTTGAGTTTTACTAATGACGAAATTAGGCAATAGAAGTTGTTCGGAGTACAAAAAATATACGAACAAAAAAAGACCATCGATAAACGATGGTCTTTTTTCTATTTCAACAGAAAGGAATTAACCTTTCATGATTTGATCGAAGATCGCTTTGAAAGCTGCTGGATCGTTTGCAGCTAAATCTGCAAGAACCTTACGATTGAAATCCAATTCGCTAGCATTCAATTTTCCCATAAACTGAGAATAGCTTACTCCTAATTCACGACAAGCTGCATTGATACGCATGATCCACAGTGCACGGAACTCACGTTTCTTAGCGCGACGGTCGCGATAAGCGTAAACCAAACCTTTTTCAACCGCGTTTTTGGCAACGGTCCAAACATTTTTTCTTCTACCGAAGTAACCTTTGGCTAACTTCAGGGTCTTTTTTCTACGAGCCTTACTGGCTGCATGATTGACTGATCTTGGCATAGTATTATTAGTTTAATGGCTTGAGCGGCTTGCGCACTTTTAAGCTCCGGCCATGGTTTTTTATTATTTTCCTAAACGAAGCATGAATTTAACGTTGCTCATATCGGCATCGGTAACAATTGCATCATTACCCAATGCACGCTTACGCTTAGTTGCTTTCTTCGTCAAAATGTGATTCTTGAACGCTTTAAGTCTTTTCACTTTTCCGGTACCAGTAACTTTGAAACGCTTCTTAGCACTGGAGTTAGTTTTCATTTTAGGCATATTCGATGTTCTTACTTTTTATTATTTCCTTTTGGTGCAAGTAGAATTACCACTTTTTTACCTTCACGTTTGGGTTCCATTTCGAGTTTTGCGTGACCGTCTTCGATCAATTTATTTGCAAACCCCATGAGTAACTCAATTCCGCGCTCGATAAATACAATGGTTCTACCTTTAAAAAACACATAAGCTCTTACTTTATTTCCTTCGTCTAAGAAAGAGATAGCGTGTTTAAGCTTAAAATTAACGTCATGCTCATCTGTGTTCGGTCCGAAACGAATTTCTTTCACCTCTTGCTTGATAGCATTGGCTTTCAATTCTTTTTGTTTCTTCTTTTGCTCGTAAAGGAACTTTTTGTAATCCGCTACTTTACAAACAGGTGGCACGGCATTAGGACTGATTTCAATCAGATCTAAACCCAGTTCGTACGCCATACTAATGGCTTTATCGGTGGGATAAACTCCCATTTCAATGTTATCCCCTACGAGACGCACTTCTTTTGCATCAATGCGCTCATTGATTTTGTGAGGATCTTCCTTCCTACGACTTCTGTTTTTAAATTCTGGCTTCATTCAATATTTTTTCAGCAAATTGCTGTAGTTCCATAGTTCCCAAATCTGTTCCACCATGCATTCTAACTGACACGTTTCCAGAGGCTTGCTCCTTCTCTCCTACAATAACCATGTAAGGGATTTTAGCCACCTCTGCATCACGAATCTTCTTGCCTGCTTTCTCAGCTCTGTGATCTACGGAGGCGCGAATATCGGACTTTTTAAGCAAATTACCAACTTCTTCTGCGTAATCCGCATATTTATCTGAAATTGGTAATACAATAACTTGCTTAGGAGCCAACCAAACTGGGAAGTTCCCAGCATAGTGTTCCAATAAAAATCCTACAAATCGTTCATGCGTACTCAAAGGCGCACGGTGAATAATGATGGGTCGTTCGCGTTCATTATTTTCATTGGTGAAATACAAGTCAAAACGCTCTGCTTGTGCAAAATCTACTTGATTGGTTGCCAATGTAAACTCCCGACCAATGGCGCTCCAAACTTGAATATCAATTTTGGGACCATAAAACGCCGCCTCATCCTCTACTTCGATGTAATTCACACCCATTTTATCCAATACCCGACGAACCATCGCTTCTGTCTTTACCCAAAGTTCTGGCATGTCGATGTATTTCTTACCCAACTTGGCTGGATCGTGTTTAGAAAAACGCATTACGTATTTTTCAATTCCAAATTTTTCGAAATGCTTTAAATACAAAGCGTTCACTCCCTGGAATTCGCGTTCGAATTGTTCTTCAGTGCAATAAATGTGCGCATCGTTCATCTGCAAACTTCTCACTCGCATCAAACCGAATAACTCTCCGCTTTGTTCGTAACGATAGCAGGTACCGTACTCAGCTAAACGTATGGGCAAATCACGATAGGATTTTGGAGTGGCTGCGAAGATCTTGTGGTGATGAGGACAATTCATCGCCTTCAAGTAATAATTCACACCATCGATTTCCATTGGCGGAAACATACTTTCCTTATAATAAGGTAAATGTCCGCTCTTTATATACATGCTTTCGCGCGCAATGTGTGGAGTCTTAACTCGAAAGTACCCTGCTTCTTTTTCGACTTTTTTGGCGTATGTTTCCAACAGCTCGATGATAGTACCTCCATTGGGCAACCATAATGGCAAACCTGGTCCCACATCATCGTCAAAAGTATAAATCTCTAACTCTTTACCTAATTTACGGTGATCGCGTTTTTTGGCTTCCTCCAACATCATCAAATACTCATCCAATTCCGCTTTTTTAGGGAATGTGATACCGTAGATTCGAGTCAATTGCTTGTTTTTTTCATCTCCTCTCCAGTAAGCACCCGCAGTATTTAATAATTTGATCGATTTAATATGTCCTGTATGCGGAATGTGCGGACCGCGACACAAGTCGGTAAAATTTCCTTGCGTATAGAACGTAATAGACCCATCCGCCAAATCCTGAATCAATTCTAATTTATACGGATCGCCTTTCTCGGTAAAATAAGTTATAGCGTCTTGTTTGCTAACCTCTTTTCGCTGAAATGGACTGCTTTGTTTTGCCAATTCAGCCATTTTCTTTTCAACTGCTTCGAAATCATCCGCTGAAAATTTATGATCTCCAAAATCGATATCGTAATAGAAACCGTTTTGAATCGGAGGACCAATGGCTAGTTTAATTCCTGGATATAATGATTCCAATGCCTCTGCCAGCAAATGCGCTGAACTGTGCCAATACGTTTGTTTTCCTTCATCGTCCTTCCACGTCAATAATTGCAATGAAACATCCGTCGTAATTGGGGTACTCGCATCCACAACTACATCATTCAATTTGGCCGAAAGAACATTTCGAGCCAAACCTTCACTAATCGACATTGCTACCTCCATCGGGGTTACACCAACAGGATATTCCTTCTGGGCGCCGTCTGGGAGGGTTATTACTACGTGACTCATAGAATTTTAAAAGTCCACAAAGTTCGGTAAAATAGCGTGAATATCAAAGCGGTTAAGGGTTTAATTAATTGCGTTTTTCACAAATCTTCAAATTCAGATTTGCATTTTCCACCAAGGTAATCTCCACTGAATCTTGAAATTTTGTTGCATGAAAAATCGTTACATAATCTCCATCGTTTCCACCTTGATTTTTAACTTCTTCTTTTCGGGGGATGTAAGCGCACATGGAGTAAAATTTCTGAACATCGCAAAATTTGCGTCCCTCAAAAAAGAAAATTCTACAAATCAAAACTCGAGCGACACTGTCAAGCCCGCACTGAAGACAACCCAAACTAATCTCACTAAAGACACATTTACTTTGAAAAAACCATTTAAAATTTTGTGGAGGGATTACCTTAACGATACCCTTTGGGATGAACAAAATCGAACGAATCTAGAATTTGATCACGATCAACACGATGGTTGTCACAATACTTCAACATGGAAAATATCCTATAACATCATTTTGAACAAGCCATTAGATGATAATCGATTAACAATTGACACTTTTCATAACCGCGACACACTTCTGCGTAGAATAAATAGTCTTAGCGGGCAAGATTACGCATGGCGTAGATTTACATTTTGGTACGGAGATACGGGTCGGAAATTCAATCCATTAAAACGGCAAATAACACCCCACTCCTACTTTTATTTTATTTCTGCTCATCCATTGAATTCCAATCAGTGGTTATTACAGAGTCAGAACTTTTTGGGATTTCGCGCTCAATATGGAATAACCAATTATTTATCTGCAGGTGTTTCACGCGATTACAGTGGTTTTTGGTGGATGTCGAATACCACCTTTTCACCTGTACAATACCGGGGTTATGCATTAAGTTTATCGGTTCACGGAGGTGATTATTTCCCATTGAATTCCAAATTCTGGGGATCTTCAATCAATCAGTCTTTTGTGTCGAAAAACACAAAAACATCGTTGCGAATTTCTACCTATGAGTTGATTGAAATTAAGGATTCCCGAAAACACAATTTGGCGTATAATGTATCGCATATTCAGAGAATCAACTCTACATGGTCCGTTCTAGCAGAATTGGCCTATTTCCCGGGTAACACTCGAAAATCGATGGCAACAAACAACAAATGGATCAATGCAGAGCAACTAAAGGCACCAAGAGGAATGGATCAATATTCCTATTTGATTGGACTACGAAAAGTAATGGGAAGAAAAACACAATTTGATTTTGGGATACAAACCATCAGTCTTCTGGGCGAAATTTACACGGAGCTGCCGTTGCCAAAGTATTCATTTGTAGAGAAATGGACCATTGTTCTACCCTTTCCTTTTATCAACATGAGCATTGTACTTTAATTTTTGGGGAATGAGAGAGTATTTTTTTTGCATTTTCCGGATGAAAAATCTTGTTTAATTGAAAAAATTATTTTTATATTTGCACCCCCATTGGTGAGATGGGTGAGTGGCTGAAACCAGCAGTTTGCTAAACTGCCGAAGGGGAAACCTTTCCGGGGGTTCGAATCCCCCTCTCACCGCAAAACCATGAAAACCCGCATAAACATTACGTTTTGCGGGTTTTTTGTTTGATACTATTTTGTAACTAGTTGGAATTTTAGTGTACAAATTGATTTAAACTTAGTACACAAATTGATTTAAACTTTATTAATGTTGAGATGGCGAATTGAAATTTAATTTCAACTTCACAAGTCAAGCAGTCCAAATGTTTCGTTAAATGGGGTGTTTAAATCAATAAATTGAAATTGAGGATTATTTTCTTTTTTTAAAAGATTGTAAATTTTGTAGCTTTCTGAATCAGAAGACAAGTAAAATTCTACAGATTTTTCACAATCTGCTTGTGCAAAAAGTTTTGAATCATTTGGAATGATATTTCGATCTTTTAAATTTAGCTTATTTTTATTCTGAAAAACGATTTTTGCGAATTCACCAGTACGTTTAGAATGTTCTAGATTAAATGGTACTATTTGTAAATTACGCAGTGGGAGTTCATGTACATCACCTCCAACGCAATATTCCGCAATACTGATTGTTGAAATCATCATTGTGATTTCTGTTGATAAGAAATATCGAAAATAACCATCGGCATTTTTAAACAGCGGATCACTATCGTTCAGAAAACGAAGAAAGAAGCTTGTATCTAGTAATACTGATTTATGCATCAAAACCTCCACGTATTTCTTCCAACCATTTATCAGGATTTATATTACCAAGCCAAGATTTTTTTGCTTTATCTCGTAATGTTTTCAAATAGTTTTCATCGTACTTGGGTTGATAATCAACTAACTCGATAAACTTGAGCGTGGAAGTATCCAATTCTCCGGTTTCTGAATGCTGCTTTCCTGAGGCTCTGATTCCGAATGTTTTATACAATAAATTCTCGTTATATTCCTCCAAAAAACTAATAGGGGTTTGAATCCTTATAGTTCCAAATTCCTCAGTATAAACATGGATATTTGCTTTGTCCTTTCCTCCTGCATTTGTAACTTTTCCATAAAAATAAAATTCCGCATCCGCCCAAATAGCTTCTGTTCTGAAAAATCGAGTTGTTTTATCCACTTTAACTTCATTCGTATTTTCCAATGAAGTCTTTATATGAAAACTATAATTTCGATTTATTGCTATTTCTTGGATTTCTTCAAATGCCTTAGCCGATTCTAAGTCTAAAAAATCAATGTGTTGAACTTGCGACAATTGTCCAATAATCGCATTAAAACCAATTATATACTGAATGGAGGTTTTGAGAATATGCTTAACTGAACCCTCTTCCATTTTGTAAACTATATTCGGTCTTTCTTTTTTACTCCCAGGAAAGAGTAAATTTTCAGCAATTTCGAGAATAGAAATAATCTCCCTGATATCATAATTATCGGGAGATAAATCAAGATTTCCTTTTGAACCAGATATCTTTATCTCAATAAAGCCATTTTTGTCCACAACACAAATGTAATAATTATTAAGTTGGATTTTTAACTACCGGTCGAGCCAAATTTTTCTATGGAAATATATTTATCGGAAACGCCAAGATCATTTGCATTATTTTTGTTTTTTCGATTTTTTCATAAATTTGTCTTAATACATTTTATGAAACAATCATTCTTATTTGGATTATTAGGCTGTATTTCTTTCTATTCACATGCACAGAAACCAAATTCCGAGTTTTTAGTATCATACGGCATTGGGACACCTATTGCTGTTGGTAATTTTCGCAGCACTAATATTAACAATGCAAAAGCTGGATTCGCTGGTGGTGGACTTTCAACTAATTTTCAATTGCAATACAAACCCGTAAATAATAAGCTGGGGATTGTATTTGGAACTTTCAGTAACTTTAATTTTTTCAAGTCTGATGATTATGAATTTGAAATAATGAAATTGTATCCAAATGATAATATTAGGGTTAATACATCAACTTATTCTAGAAATGCAATTCTAATAGGCCCGAGCTTTACCGAAAACATCACGAAAAATACAAAATTAGAAGTAAAAGCCTTAATTGGATTCGCTACTTGCCAATCTCCAGAAATTAGCATCTATAGTTATTACGACGGAACTTGGTTTTTACAAACTCAAAATTATGCAGGAAGTTTTGCTTATGAGTTAGGTGCAGCTGTTAAAAGACGTGTTTCAGAAAAATTTGAATTATTTTTTGATTTTGGTTTTTTAGGTTCCAACCCTGAATTTAAATCAACCACTATTTATAACTCTTTTGGAGATATCGAATATATTACCACGAACCAACCCATGAATACCCTAAATTTAAACTTAGGTTTCAGTTATCGACTAAATTAACAGTATTTTTATTTTTAAAATTTGATTCCGATCCTTGATATTGAACGATAAATGAACATCGGAACAATGTCTTGACCCACATACTGATAATACTCAATCTCGAAGAATTTGAAAAAACACAAAATATTATCGTTCAATTAATCTCATTCTCAGTACTTAAAATAAAAATCAGCAGAATTTCTTTGAAGCCATAAGAGTTTAGTCGGGAGCTTCAAAGGAATGCCTAACTTTGCAGCATGTCGATTTTTATAGGTGAATACAACGACCTCTTTTTTGAACGCGATACACCGCAAGGTTGGTATTTAACCGATAACGAAGGCAATGATGTACTATTGCCCAATAAATATTGCCCCGAATACGCCGAACAAGGAATGCCCATTAGTGTTTTTGTTTATCGCGATTCATTGGAACGTCCTGTAGCAACCACACTTGAACCCAAGCTCACGTTGTACCGATTCGCTTATTTGGAAATTGTAGATACTTCTCGATTAGGTGCTTTTGCCGATTTTGGAATGGAAAAACACCTGTTTATCCCCTACAAAGAAATGCACGAACGACTACAACCTGGGGATGCTGCTGTGATTTTCATGTTTCTCGACTCGGTAACCGACCGATTGGTGGGTTCCGCGCGTGTTACAAAATGGCTAGATAGAGAAAATGTAGATCTCCCTCGTGGTAAGAAAGTCCAAATGATGTGCTTTGATACCAATGAAGTGGGTTATAAAATGATTGTTGACGGACAATACCAAGGCATTCTATATAAAAATGAAGTTTTTCAACCCATTGAAATGGGAGAAGTTTACGATGGTTTTGTAAGAACCATCCGAGAAAATGGTCATATCGACTTATCATTAACTGCCTTAGGTCGAGGTAAAATTCCAACCGCTTCGGAAAACATACTTAAAGCCATCAAAGATCATGGTGGATTCCTTCCTTTGCACGATAAAAGCTCACCTGAAGTAATTATGGAAACACTTCAAATGAGTAAAAAATCATTCAAAGAAGCTATCGGGAAGTTATATCGCGAAAAAGCGATTGAAATACTTGATGATGGTATCCGGTTGTTGAAATAATCAACTTCAACTATCCTATTTTACTCGCCCAGTTCTTTGAGAATTTGGTTTACATCTTCTTCGGTTTTTTGTAGTTTATTTCTCAAATAACCTACTAGTTCTTTGGCTCTTTCCACTTTAATAGCCAACTCATCAACGGAGGTTTCACCCATTTCAATGTCGCGCACAATTTGTGTTAATTCAGCGTACCCTTCGCTGTAGCTATTTGCAACTACTTGGTTTAGATCGTTATTCTTTTTCATTTTTCTTTTCGGGGGATGTTATTGGCTTTGGAGATTGTTGGGGAGGTTATTGGCTTTATGAATTATTGAGGATGTTGTTGGCTCCGGATTATTGGGGATGTTATTGGCTTTAGGGTCATTTCATTGAATCATTGATAATTACGTCTTTTACTTCGCTGATTACTTTACCACCATAAAAATGGGTTATTAACGCATCACCCGACTTGGGAATTCGATCAGGATTCATGGATTTTCCTTCCCACAATGTGAGTGAGTACCCTCGTTTGTATAAGTTAACCGGATCCATTAAACGTATGTTATTCTCTTGTAATTCAATATTTTGTAACTGTCTTTTAAACAGAAAATTCAATTGGTTTTTTAAGTTTTGCGAGGTTTGATCTAAGCGACTTTGGTTTTTCACCAAGTTCATTCGAACGTTTTGTTGAATGGTTTTCATCAAACCCGACATTTCATCCCCCAAATACGATAAAAAACTATCGACAAGCGAAGGTAAATTTTCGGCAATCTGATTCAAAGGCTGCTCCAATTGCTGCAATCGCGAAACAAAAAACATGGCTAACTCTGTGGGAGTTATGGCGTTGCGATATGCTATTTGCTCAACCACTGTAAGGTTGGTTGAATGTCCAATCCCAGTAAAAACAGGTAACGAAAACTCTGCAATTTTCTTAGATAACTCGAAGTTATTGTAACACGTCATTCCTGTGTCGCCGCCTCCACCTCTAACAATGGCCACTGCATCGAAATGGGTTCGAACTTTTTCAATTTTGGACAATTGATCCATTATGGACTGTATGGCTTGATCTCCATTGAGAGTTGCTGGAAAAAGGAAAGTAAAAAATGCGAAACCGTGTTCAGGGTTACGAAGCACACTCATAAAATCGGAATAACCTGCGCTATTTTCCTGAGAGATTACTGCGATTCGATTGGCAGGAATACCCAATTCATGTTGTTTATTTTTATCGAACAAGCCCAGTAATTTCAAGCGATTGATTGATTCTTGCTTTTCCCGTTCAATTTCTCCCAGCGTAAACACGGGATCGATATCCAGTATTTCAAGCGATAATCCATAAACAGCGTGAAAGGAAACTTGGACTTGCAACAAAGCCGTTATGCCATCCCTGAGTGGATGCGATAGGACCGTAAGAAATCGTTGATTGATGCGTTCATAAGCATTGCGAAAAATATTGCCCCGCATTTCGGCAATTATTTTTCCATTTTGCTTTTCCACTAGCTCTGCATAGGCATTTCCCGATGAACGGTTCACATTCATTTTGTTGATTTCTGCCTTTACCCATATTACTTTTCCAAATCGTTCATCAACGTATTTTTTGATGCTTTGAGTGACTTGAGAAAGGGTAAAATGGTTATGAATCATAGGATGCCGAGCGATTAAATCACAAACATAATCAAACACAAATGGAATTTTTACGATTCTTTGAACGTTTTTGGGGATTCTTTTACGGAAAAAACCAAAAAATTACCCTCAACCCTATCTATTTTTGCATTGGATGATAAACGAAGAAGCTTCAGTTGCAGATATTGCCTTGGATATTGTTGAAAATACCAAACGCAACGTATTTTTGACTGGAGAAGCGGGTACGGGTAAAACCACATTCCTGCGCAGTTTTTTACAACGTACTGAGAAAAAGTGTGTGGTAGTAGCTCCCACCGGTGTAGCCGCTATTAACGCAGGAGGCAGCACCATTCATTCTATGTTTGGATTGCCCACTCGAATGTTTTTACCTACGATGCAAAGCGTGGATCCGAACGTGGCTCAAAACATCCCCATGCTTCAAACCCATTTTCATTATCCCAAACCCAAATTAGATATTTTTAAAAATTTAGACCTGCTGATTATCGATGAAATCAGTATGGTTCGCTGTGATTTATTTGATGCTATCGACGAGTCACTTCGGTTCTCTCGAAGATCTCCGTTACCATTCGGTGGCGTCCAATTGTTATTGATCGGGGATTTATACCAACTTCCCCCGGTAGTACGAAACCATGAGAAAGACGTTCTATTCGAATATTACAAATCGGAATTCTTTTTTGACTCGCACTGCTATCCTTCCCTGGAAATCATCCAACTGAAATTAAATAAAGTCTATCGTCAATCCAATAAAGCTTTCATCGGTTTACTCAACAATATCCGAAATGCTACTTTAGAAGATGGAGATTTTGAAACGCTGCAGGAACGATATCAACCGGAATTTGAACCCGATGAAGATGGATTCGTTACCCTGTGCAGTCACAACGCCACCGCTGATAAAATCAATCAAGAAAAACTTCAAGCATTGCAAGGAGATGAATTTTCATATTTCGCGGATATTTCGGGGGATTTCTTTGAAAGTCAATATCCCATAGAAATGAAACTCACCCTCAAAGTAGGTGCACAAGTAATGTTTGTTAAAAACGATGTTTCGGGGGAACGAAAATACTTTAATGGAAAAATTGCCATTGTTACCGAATTGAGAGAAGATCAGATTTTTGTGGAAGATCCTGTAAATGGTAAACTCATTGAGGTTGAACGAGATGTGTGGCAGCATTTAAAGTATCAATACGATTCTTCCAACGACCAAGTTTCTCAAGAAGAAGTGGGTTCATTTAAACATTTTCCTTTAAAATTGGCATGGGCTATCACCATTCACAAAAGCCAGGGACTGACTTTGGAAAAGGTAATTATTGATGCTGAACGATCCTTCGCACCCGGCCAAGTCTATGTAGCTTTGAGTCGCGCGGTTAGTCTAGACGGTTTGTATTTGAAAAGCGGAATTACGGGCAGAAATATATTCTTAGATCCCAAAATTGTGGAATATTCGGAGGGCAATTTACCCGTACAAGAATTGCCTGAAATTTTAGAATTAGAGAAGCGTTTATTTGGGAAGCAGAAGTTAATTAGCAAATTTGAATTCGATAAAACCAGAAGTCTTACCAGTGCTTGGTTCAATAAACTAGACCGAAAACACGGGGCAGATTTACCTCAAGAACTCGTAGATATTTATCATCGTCATTTACAAATCAACAATGATTTAGAAAAGATCATGGTAAAATTTAGGAATGAAATTGATTTTATTTTTGAGACACTGAAAACCGAAAACGACTTACTCGATGAATTGATGAATCGAGGTGGAAAAGCCATTCGATACTGTGCTCAACGCATGGACCAGGATATGATAATTCCCACATTAAAATGGGTTTCCCATTATCAAAAGAAGCCGAGAAGTAAACGTTGGTTCAATGCATTGAATGAACTTATGGAAATTACGTATCAAAAACGAGACCAAATTTTAAAGATTTCTTATAACAATCAACGATTACATCCTGATGATGTTAGTCGCCCAATAATTTTAGATTAATTACATGAAATTCAATTATTTAAGATCATTTATATTCAGCATTTCTTTAACATTAAGTGCCGCTTTAATTGGGCAGTTTAAGTATCAAACACAACTTCCTGATTATCTGGAAGAAACGAGTGGTTTGTGTCATTCACCTGAAGGATTATGGAATGTTAACGATGGTGGAAATGGGAACCTCATTTATTTATACCCAGAAACGCATTATCAAAAATGGTTAACTACGGGATCATTCGATTACAATGCTGTTCGTACTTACCGCCTTCCTATTCCTAACATAGATTGGGAGGCCATTTCTACGGATAGTACTTATCTTTACATTGGTGATTTTGGGAACAATCGTGGCAACCGAAAAGATTTATGTATTTATAAAATTCGTTTATCGGAACTCATGCAATTAAGCATGCCTATTGAAGTGGATCGAACTTCTAAAAATGAAAGTACATCTTCTCGTAAAGGTAAAGTAGTTTTTGATTTTTTACACTTAGATTTAATTGAAAAAATTGAATTTGAATACCACGATCAACATAAGTTCAAAGAGCGAAAATTGCACAATTTCGATTGTGAATCCATGTTGATTCGAAATGAACAAATCATCTTGCTTTCCAAAAACTGGAAAAACCTACAATCTACCGCGTATTCCATCCCCAATAAAAAAGGGAAACACAAAACTACTACTCTAGGTAAAATGAACCCAGGGTTTCTAATAACTGACGCAACTTGGGGAAAAAATTGTATTTATGTTTGTGGGTATGGACCGTCTGGATTTCAACATGTGGCTAAAATTGACCCTGTGAAATGGAATATAATTGACCGAAAACCGCTTTTGATCCAACCTGCACAGTTTGAAGGCATTTATTTTGATCCTAAAATCAATCGCCTACTTCTTACCACGGAACAAAGAAAAACCCAATCAGCTACTTTATTTTTGGCTGATTGGGTTGCTCAATAACTTAAACTTTGAAACCAATTCCACCACTTGCCACATTGGGTCTTACCTCTGTGTTGAATTCTTCTACATCTTCATAAGTCAAGGTTTCTATGGTTTTAGCATCACGCTGTTCAGCGTCTAACTCCGATAAACGCAAGTGCTGATTACGTATAGCCTCTTCGATTATTCTTCTAATGGTTCTACCATTTCCAAAATACTTATCGCGAGTTTTATACAAATGCTGAATGTATTTCATCAAATGATCACCGGCTTTAGGCTCTGGTGAAATATTGTGTTCCGACAACTGATTGATGGCAATGGTGTACAAATCGTCCACATTGAAATCACTAAAATTAAATACTCGGTCAAAACGTGACTTCAATCCCGGATTAGACTCCATAAAGCGCTCCATATTTTGAGTGTAACCTGCTGCAATTACAATAAATTCACCCCGTTGGTCTTCCATTCGTTTTAATAAAATTTCAATCGCTTCACGACCATAATCGTTTCCTCCGCCATCGGACAAACTGTAAGCCTCATCAATGAATAGAACTCCTCCAATGGCTTTATTAATTAACTCGGATGTTTTAATTGCTGTTTGTCCCACGAATCCACCCACCAAAGCTTGGCGATCACATTCTACCAGGTGACCACGCTCCAATATCCCCAAAGCTTTAAAAATCTGAGCTAAAATACGAGCTACCGTGGTTTTACCGGTACCGGGATTGCCTGAAAACACGGAATGCAGCGAAAACGTCTTTCGTACATCTTTACCCAAACTCTTGTAAAAACGCACCAACTTCACTACTTCTTCGATTTCTTGTTTCACCTGTTCTAATCCGATCATGCCTTTAAGTTTCCCTAAAGATTCTTTCAACAACTCTTCATCGATTGGAATTTCGGGCAGAATGCGATTCTTTTCGGCAAAAATCTTCTCGAAATCTTCTTTTTCGAGGGTGGATAAAACTGAAATTTCTAAATCTTGTGGATTCTGCATTTTCATAACACGCAATCCCAAATTGATTTTGGCTTCATCCAACATGGAGTTCACCAAACGAGCATTTCCGAAGAATTTATCGCGATCTCTGTATTTATCTACCAAGAATTTATTCAACGCTACACTCGCTGTTTCAGAAAGCGTAACTGAACGTTTTTCCGCAGCAAATTGTGCAATTTGAACCAATTCCTGAGGGGTGTAATCGGGAAAATCATATTGCACGATGAAACGTGATTTCAAACCCGGGTTCGACTCCAAAAACACATCCATTTCAGCTGGATAACCAGCCACAACAATAGCTATATCGTCGGCATCCGATAATTCTTTTAACAAAACCTCGATTGCCTCTTTGCCGAAATCTTTGTTATCATCATCTTGACGTGCTAATGAATAGGCTTCATCAATAAAAAGTACTCCGTCTTTGGCTTTTTTAATCGCCTCCTTGGTTTTGGGAGCAGTTTGACCAATGTATTCAGCAACTAAATCGCCCCGATCTACCTCATGAACGTGACCCTTTTTAAGCAGTCCCAATTCCTTGTAAATTTGACCTAACAAGCGAGCAACTGTGGTTTTACCGGTACCCGGATTTCCTTTAAACACTGCATGTAGATTGATTTTATCGGTTTCTGCAAAACCCTTTTCTTTACGAAGAGCCACAAAACGCAGATAGTCAGAATATTCACGAATTTTTTGTTTAATGGGCGACAAACCAATGAGTGCGTCCATTTCCTGCATTACGTGTTCAAATCCTTTTTCGTTGGTTTGTTTTTCGGGGGATATTTTTGCCAGTGCTTCCTCCACCATTTGCTGATTATCTTCGGGAAGTTCAAACTGAACAAAAGGCTGAAAATCGGATTCTTGAGCTTCCACAAAATCATCGCCCAATTCAAATGGTATGTGAGCCATCATTTCGCTCATGAAAATGATTTCGACAAAATATTTACCTCTGGCCCAAGTTCCGATTACGTCGGAACCATATCCAACAGAAAATTGAATCTCGTCTTCTGTGGGTTTGATAAAGAATAATTTTGTAACTCTTCCTTTGAGATAACCTGCCGATGTCCTGAAGTTAATCACTAACTCTACCGGTAAATCTCGATTCATTCGTGTTAGATTTTGAGCATTGATTTCCACCCAAATGTACTTGGTATTGAGTACGTTAAAAACGGAATAATATTTACGCTTAGCTAGGGTAACGTCGTTATTTCCGCCTTCGTATAATTTTACGGTATCGATCTTAAAATACGGATTGAATCCGAGCTTAACCACGCCAATGTTCTCCACGTAAAAATTCTTAGAAGCCAATTTTTGATCACCAATCCAAGCTTCCCAGCGATATACGCCGGCTTTCCAGTATGTTGCAGGCGTGCGGACACCCCATCCCTCGCGACAATAAATAATGGGTTCATCTTTAGAAACAAACCGATCGCAATTCAGGGAGCAGATTTCGTTATTCTTTTCGTCGAAGCATTTGAGAACCATGTTGATGGTCCAGTCTTCTTCATCAAAGAGTTTATTATACAGAGTTACCTCCACGTAAACGTAAGAGAGTTCCTGTTCATCGAAAACGCTTCGATATTTCTTCGTATTATCTGCCAGCCACTCGATGCTGCAGTAGGTTTTGATGTCTTTGAATTTGTAGTATTTGTTTTGACTCATACGTAAAGCAATGAACCAAACTTAACGAAAAAGTTGTTTAGTTCGGCAGTACCCGATGAAAATAGATAAAAATTTGACGAATTCGTATTGGAGTGTTGGGGGATGTCCGTGTAGGATATCCCCCAAAATTTTATCAACCCGTAATTTCTAACCCCTATTCCAATGCTTTACAGCGTGTAGTTAATTCCGGCATTGAAACCAATGGAGGTAGTTCCTGCTCCGAAATTCGCATGATATCCGAATCCTTTGAGGTATTTCATGTAGAAAGCCTGTTTAATTCCAATCAAAGTTACTTGTGCAGCAGTACCGCTTCGCGATATATTTACAGTAGGTACTCCATTGCCAGAGCCTTCTAACAATCGGGTATTCACGTTTATTACGTTCACACCCAAGGCCAATCCGCTATTGATAGCCAAGGTAGATCTTTTAAGAGGCTTAATCCACCAATAATAATCGAAATTGGCGGTTAAGCTATTCATGCTTATGCGATAATCGAATGTAGAGTTAGAACCCGGATTTTGAAAATCGGGATATTCCAAACGCGGTGTTGTAACGGATGAAGAATTAAACGAAAAGCCCAAGCTCACTTTAGGTTTTACATGCATTTGGTAGCCGAGTTGCCAAGGACCAGAAATGGTGATTTGACTTTCTTGCAGTTCGGTAAAATCGGATTCGAGTTGCTTGAATAGTTCTTTGCGTACTTCTTGTTGAATGGCGTCTCCTCCACTTCCGTAATAGAAGGTTATGGCTCCTGGAGCAAAGTGATTCACACGAGCCATGGTTATGATGGGTTGTGTTTCATTGGTAGATTGAGCGTTCAGAGGTAAAATAGTTGAGGAAAAAGCAAGAAGAGCTAATCCATTCAAAAACATAGATTTGCACAAAAGTGACATTCTATTTTGGTCGGAAGAGGTAATGATTTTCAACATATTTCTCAATTTTTTATGCAATTTAATGGAAATATTAAATAAAAACACTACTTTTGCAATCCGTTTCGGAAAGACCTCGTAGCTCAGCTGGATAGAGCAACTGCCTTCTAAGCAGTAGGTCACAGGTTCGAATCCTGTCGGGGTCGCACCGTGAATCGGCAAAACGGGAAGTAGCGCAGGCCGGTAGCGCATCTGGTTTGGGACCAGAGGGTCGCAGGTTCGAATCCTGTCTTCCCGACCACAAAATCCCCAAAAAGGGCTGCAAATGCAGCCCTTTTTTATTTAACTTCGTTTCCATGATTTCCTACAACCCCAAAGATTGGTTCACCTTTATTTTCAAAATCCATAAAACCGAAACCTTACAGCGCCTGTGGCCACTCTTAATTGCCGTTGGTACCTATTCACTCCTATTGAATTGGTTGGAAAATGAATTGTTTTCCGAAATTTCATTAAAACGTTCTCAAAATCTAGGTGTTGTTTATTCTATTCTGGGATTTACCCTCTCCCTGTTTCTGGTATTCCGCACCAATACGGCTTACGATCGTTGGTGGGAAGGTCGAAAATTATGGGGACAACTCATTAACCATTCTCGAAACTTATACCTTCTACTTAACACCTTCGATAAAAACAACAACAAAACCTCTGAAACCCGCATTTTAATTGCATTATTTCCGCATTTTTTACGAATGCACCTCAGAGATGTGCGATTTGTGCAAAATCAGGAAATCCCCGCGAACTTGGAATTGGAAAAGAAATTGTACGAACAACTATCCCCCGAAACCCAAGAAATGATAGTTCATGCAGCTCACCAACCCATGAAAATTGCCGATGTGATTCACGGAAATTTAAACGAGTTATGCAATGTAAATCAATTGATTATGCACTCAGAGTCCATCAATGGGTTCATGAATATTTCCGGTGCTTGTGAACGAATTAAGAACACTCCCATCCCGTTCAATTACTCCGTTTTTATTAAGAAATTTATCTTCATTTATGTAATGATTTTCCCGCTGGTTTACAGCAGCCAACTGGGTTATTTGGTATCGATTGTAACCATGTTTATTTTGTACGTTCTTGCCAGTATTGAGTTGATTGCAGAAGAAATTGAAAATCCCTTCAACGGCGATGAAAACGACCTTCCTTTGGAACAATTTGCCCATACGATTGTGCGAAATTCCCAGAATTAAAAACTTTTCCTCAATTAATGCACGTTGACTTTTAGCCCAATGTTGCGAAGTATTTTTGTCAACTAGAATAAACCCATCACGTGAACATTCAAGAATTTATTCAAAACTTACACTTCGAAACGTCTGATATCGTTATGGCCGCTGTGGTTGGCTTGGCGATCGGAATAAGCTGGTTCTATTTTTTCTATTATTTCGGGGGAATTAAATACGGAATGAAATCCAAACCGTCCTCAAATTCCGATTCATTCCGCTACCCTCCCATCTCCATCATTATGGCGGCAAAAAATGCTGCCCTGAACTTAGAAGATCATATTCATCATTGGTTGAATCAAGATTATCCCGAATTTGAATTGGTCATTGCCGACGATTGCAGTGCCGATGAAACCGGTTATTTCTTAGTAAAAACGGCCGAAATTGAGCCTCGTTTAAAATTTGTACTACTCGATCCCAACGTTATTAAATCAGGTGGAAAAAAATTGGCCTTGACTTTGGCTATTAAAAAAGCAAAACACCAACATTTCGTTCTAACCGATTCGGATTGCATTCCCGAATCCGACCAATGGTTAAAACAAATGGCCAGCGGCTTTGCCAACCAAAAATCACTTGTTTTAGGCGTTGCTCCCATTCAAACCCAAGGAAATGGATTTCTTTCCCGCTTAATTCAGTTCGAAAATTCGTTTACCGCTTTGAATTATTTGGGGATGGCTTTTCGGGGGAAACCTTACATGGGCGTGGGACGAAACCTCGCCTACACTCGAGATCTATACAATTCCGTTGGAGGATTTTCGGAACATTATCACATTCCTGCTGGCGATGATGATTTGTTTGTACAATCAGTTGCCAATGCTCAAAATACGGAGATTTGCTTTACTCCTGAATCGATGATGATGAGCAAAGGTCCCAAGAATTTCAAAGAATATTGGCGACAAAAAATGCGTCATTTGTGGGTAGGAAAATTCTATCAGTCGTCGGTTAAAAACCGATTGATGTGGTATCCAGTTGCACAGTTCTTATTTTGGATGGGCATTATTTTTTGGTTTGTATTGGGAAGCACTTGGCTTTGGCCTACCATTGCATTGGTTTTAAAATTAACTCCGGAATGGATTATTTATTTCCAAAAATCCAAGTTATTGAAAATGCCAAAAGCCGCAGCTATGTATCCCATTTTCAATTTATTTCACAGTTTTTGGTACGTTATTATTGGTATCAACGCATTTTTCAAACGTAAAGTTATTTGGTAAAAGATGATTGCTGCAGATATCGTATTTCGCTATTTTCCCGACTTTTCGGAACGTCAAAAAAGTCAAATTATTGCATTATTTGATTTGTATTCGGACTTGAACTCTAAAATCAATGTCATCTCCCGAAAGGACATGGAAAACTTTTACATACACCATGTTTTACACAGTTTAGCGTTGTTGAAATTTGCGGATTTCAGCGATTCGAAATCGATTGTTGACATTGGAACGGGGGGTGGATTTCCAGGCATTCCGTTAGCCATAGCATTTCCTGAAAAGCAATTTTATTTAATCGACAGTATTGGAAAGAAAATCGGTGTGGTACAGCAGGTTGCGGATGCTATTGGATTAACGAATGTAATTGCGGAAAAAGCGCGTATAGAAGACACGCCTTACAAATACGACATGGCGGTTGCGCGGGCGGTGGCACCGGCCATAGAATTATTCCAATGGATGAGTAAAAACTGGTCGCACAAACCCAAAATGGCCTTACTCAAGGGAGGAGATTTGGCGGAAGAATTGAACGAATTGTTGATGTCCAAACCCAGCTTAAAAATCAAGATGCATTCCATTTCAAGC
>CAZQFZ010000027.1:0-25561 GCA_964592635.1 uncultured Rhizobium sp. | reverse complement strand
AAAGAGCAATCGGCGTGCTTGCAAATCCTAAATTAAGATATGCAGCAATTGCATCCATGGTAGTGTTTATTGCCTGCGGACCTGGTGATACAGGTGATCTAGTTGGAGTACAAGGTAGAAGCCCTTGGTTCCATCCAGAGCCTCCAGGAATGGTTTACGTAAAAAGTGGAACGTTTCACACCGGTCAAGGTGGGCAAGACGTTTTCCAGTCGTATTTGGAGCCGAACAAACAAATGACGGTTTCTGGTTTCTGGATGGATGAAACAGAAATTACCAATAATGAATATCGTCAGTTTGTGGCATATGTTATGGATTCCATGGCTCGTTCGTATTTGAATAACTACGATCCAGACGCAGTAACATTAACTTTAGCCAAGAAACCGATTGAGCCAACATCAAGAGCTGCTCTTTATGTTCAACGTGATAATTCTGACGAATTTGATCCTGAATTCGATCCAAACGCCGTGGATAATGAAGGAAATCCGTTAAAATATCAAAACGAAACTGAATATTTAGATTGGAAATATAAGAACCAAACTGCTGGAATGAACTTTGACAAGATTTTATACGACTCAATGTTCTATCAAGGTAATGAGCGTTTCCAATTTAAACGCCAAATGGATACCCGTAAATTGATGTATCACTATCAATGGGTGGATTTGGTTTTGGCTGCAAACATCGACAGAGATAAATACAATCCCAAAAATCGTTCTCAATTCATTGTGAATGAAGATGTGTTGATTTATCCTGATACATTGTGCTGGATTCGTGATTTTACATATTCGTACAACGAACCCATGGCGAGAGTATATTTCTGGCATCCAAGATACGATGAGTATCCAGTAGTTGGAGTGAATTGGGCTCAAGCGCGCGCTTTCTGTCATTGGAGATCCAATCGTAAAGAAAGTTACTGGGCACATCAACAACAACCTAATACAGAATTGTTCCGCTTACCAACTGAATATGAGTGGGAATACGCTGCTCGTGGTGGAAGAATTGGAAATAAATACCCTTGGGGTGGTCCATACGCAAGAAATTCGAAAGGTTGTATGTTAGCCAACTTCAAGCCAATGAGAGGAGATTATGGTGCAAGCGATGGAGGTATTACTCCAGTAAGGGCCGATAGTTATTTCCCTAACGATTATGGATTGTATAACATGTCTGGTAATGTATCTGAGTGGACATCCACTACTTACGATGCTACTAATAATTCGTTCGCACACGATTTGAATGGAAATTATGAAATCTACATTAAAGAACATAGTTTCGATCCTCAAGAAAATGAAAAGATAAAGAAAACACCTATTACCAGAAAGAGGAAAGTGATCCGTGGTGGTTCTTGGAAAGACGTTGCATACTTTATTGAATGTGGTGCAAGAACTTACGAATACCAAGATACAAGTAAATGTTACATAGGTTTCCGTTGTGTTCAAGAGTACATCGGTAGATCAAACATGGATAGAAAATAATTAAATTCTAATCAAAGTTCATTCACGAATAGAATATTTTAATCCGATTAGCGTTATTTTTCAAAGAATATTTAAACGCTAATCGGATAAATTTAAACTTCCTTTATAAATAATTTTTAATGTGCCATTAACAAAGTAATCTATTTGCTTTGATTAATATGTTATTGAAAATCAGAAATTTACACAATTAAATAAAACAACTAAATAACCAAACTAAAATTAATTCACAATGAGCAAAAGTTTTTTTGAATCGAAAAAGTGGAAGAAAACCATGAATTTTATCTATGGTTTCGGTGCAGCAATCGTAATTGTTGGAGCTCTTTTCAAAATTTTGCACTTACCCGGTGCGAACCTGATGTTGTCTGTGGGGCTGTTGACTGAGGCGGGAATTTTCGCGATTTCAGCGTTCGAACCAGTACACTCTGAACCAGATTGGACATTAGTTTATCCAGAATTGGCTGGCGGTGAACCTACCCAAAGAAAATCTAGTGGTGGAGGAAGTGTATCTCAACAATTAGATTCTATGTTGTCTCAAGCTAAAATCGGTCCAGAATTGATTGAAAGTTTGGGAACTGGCTTGACGTCTCTTTCAACTAACGTAAAGGAAATGTCAAACCTTTCAAATGCTGTAGTTGCTACAAACGAGTATGCCGAAAGTGCTTCAAAAGCAGCTCACAACATGAATAGCATAGCAGAAAGCAGTACGGTTGTATCAGATTCATTGGGTACTTTCTCAAGCAGTTTGTCTGGTGTATTAACTAATATTACTGCAACAGAACAGGCTACGGCTCAGTTCAAAGATGAAATGGTTTCATTGAATAGAAACTTGGCAAGTTTGAATAGCATTTATGGAAACATGCTAAGTGCAATGGGTGGAAACCGTTAATTTTTTTATTTTAATATTTTTAATAATAATATTTAAAAGATGGCAGGAGGTAAAGTAAGTCCACGTCAGAAAATGATCAACATGATGTATCTCGTGTTGACAGCGTTACTGGCGTTGAACGTAACAAAAGAAATTCTGCTTGCATTTACAGTAATTGACAACTCGTTAAAGAAGTCAACTGAAAATATTGATGCGAAAACGATCAAAATGGTCGCTGCGCTTCAAAAAACTGCAGGTGAGAATGCTGCTGCAAAGGCAGCTTTGGGATATTCAAGTCAAGTTCAGAAATTAACATCTGATTTCGTTGATAATATTCACAAAATTAAAACACATCTATTGCGTTATTCGCAAGGTGCTACTAATCCAGATGACGCAAACATCAAACCAGAGGCTGGATTTAATGTTCCTGAGGAAAAGAAATCTGAGTTTGTTTTTTCAAATGGATATCCTTGGGTATTAACTAAAAATGGTGAAATGCCTGAGTTAGTTGCTGGTGATAATTTGGATGACCATGTTCGTTATTTTAACGAAGAGCAACAGGGTAAACGTGGTAAAGATCTTGAATTTGCTATCAATAATACACGAGTAGAGTTGCTCAATATGTTGAAAAAAGCTCAAAAAGATCCGGTCTTAGCTAAGAATCCAGAAACGGTAAGTTTCCTTCAATCTAAGATGAATGAAATCGCGGCTAAAACTTCTTTATCTGCAGGTTTAGTAAAAGATCCTTTCTCTAACGTATCAGGAAAAATTAAAGATCACGAGGGTAAAGAATTGAATTGGGCTGAAGTTTATATGCATAGCACTCCTTTGGCAGCGGTTTTTGCGATATTGTCGAAAATTGAAAATGATGCCAAATTGTTAGAATCTGAGGTGTGTCAAGTTCTTGGTGAGGCAGTTAGTGCCGCTGATTTCAAGTTCGATGCAATTATCCCAGTAGTTTCGGCAAAAACAGGAGCAGTGGTAACGGGTCAAACATACGAAGCAGATATTCTATTAGCGGCTTACAATTCGAAAGCTGAAATGAAAGTATTTGTAAACGGTGCTTCTATTCCAGTTGAAGCGGGTGTTGGTAAGTACAAAGTTACTCCTCAATCACCGGGCACAAACACAATGAAAGTTCGAATTTCAGTTCCAAAACCAGGTGGTGGAGAGGAAGTAAAAGAAGCAGATGCTGAATATACCGCTTTTGCACCGTCTGCTGCGATTTCTGCCGATGCTTTGTCTGTTTTGTATGTGGGTTTGGATAATCCATTGTCGATATCTGTTGGTGGTATTGATCCTTCAAACTTACTTGTAAGAATAGTAGGTGAAAACGGAGGTCAAACCAATGCTGTTATCAAAGGTAGCAAAGGTCGTTATAGTGTGAGTATCCCAAAACGTCAAGATCGTGTGGTGAAAATACAAGTAGCAGCGAAATTACCTGGAGGACAGGTTAAACCAATGGGTGAGAAAGTATTTAAAATCAAGACAGTTCCAGATCCTCGCTTTATTTGTGGAGGTATAGAATTTAAAGGTGCAGTTTCTGTAGAATCTTTGAGAATGCAAACTTCAGCTGCTGCTATTTTAGATAATTTCGTATATGAGGGAGTGAAGTTTAAAATCGTTGGTTATAAGTTTATGGCTATTGGTCGTAAAACAAATGGACCTAAATTTGCAAACAGTACCTCAGCTAGTTTAGATCCAATCAAAGGATATTTGGGTATGCTTTCTAGTGGTGACATCATGTCATTTACTGATATTAGAGCTATTGGTCCTGATGGAGCTACCCGTGTTTTGGATAACGTAAGTGCTATTGTTAAATAAAAAAATATGAATCGTATATCTTTGTTCACACTAATCCTTTTGAGTGCAACTTCGGTGAAAGCTCAAGGTTGGGGCGGTGGCTGGGGTGATGATAATTCTTCCAGCAGTGTATCTGTGTCTTCCAAAAGCAAAAAAGGGAAAGGCGCTACGGCAGTTGAGACTCCGGTGGAAACACCTGAAGCACCAACTGCGCCTTCAGCACCTGATCTACAAATTGCTACTGTAGGAACCCATTATGATGACTCAGCTAAAGCTCACTATGAGCCGGAATATGTGAACCAAGATACCAATCTAAGCTTGGTTCAGGGTGAATTTGTTCCTAGACCATACCTGCGTCAAGCGGATGTTAAGTTTCAAAAAAGAGTATGGCGTGTAATAGACTTGCGTCAGAAATTGAACAAGAATTGGACATGGCCTCGTAGTCCTATAACCCAGGTATTTTGGGAAATGGGAACAAAAGGTCTGGTTCGTGCTTATGCAAATGATTCCTTTAGAAGAATCATTACTCCAGAGGAGATTTTGAAGAATACATCAGATCTTCAAAAGAGTAGAGTAATTAATCAAGGAATTGATCCAGCAGAAGCAGATCCTATGGACGATTATCATGACACGTTCTTTTGGGTATCATTCAAATGGGAAAAAATACTTCAATTTGAAGTAATGGAAGATTGGGTGTTTGATTACAAACACGGTGAGCTAAAACCAATTATCATTGGTATTGCCCCAATCCGTCCTATTGAAACTACAGTTACGGGTCCGGATGGTCAACCTCAAACAATTACTACATTCGATAAACCATTTTGGTTGAGAATGGATGATTGTCGTCCAACATTAGCTAAATCTCAGGTTTTTAACCGTTACAATGATGCAATGCGTTTGAATTGGGACCAACACATTAATGGTCATCGTCTTTTCGATAGCTACATTGTAAAAAAGACAGATTCGGATGATTTATATATTAATGCTAAACCTGAATTCAAAGAAGATGGTGTAGCTGCTTTACTTGAAGCAGATAAAATCAAAAATGATTTATTCATTTTTGAACATGATCTTTGGGAGTATTAATTATAAAATTCATAAGGAAAGGGAGACTTTGGTCTCCCTTTTTTTATGAAACATATTTGCATTATGTAATATTTACTTATCTTTGCGCTTCGTTTGATGAGGATGGAAATTAATTTAGATGATTTTACTATCGAGCATGTAAAGCTAAAAGTAGGTGATCATAATTTCTACTTTACATTAAACAAATCGTTCTTTGAATATTTTGGTTATGTTGATCTGAATGACTGTAACTTTAACACTGAAGTGAAGTTAATTAAATCAGATAGTATGATGATTGCAGATATTCAATCTACTGGTTGGATGAGTTTTGATTGTGATCGTTGCTTAACTCCAATCAAATTTCCGTTAAATTCATTTATAAAAGTGATTTATTACTTAAACTCTGAGGATAGTAATCAAATAGACAGTGATAAGTTAGATTTAGACTTAGTTTATTTGCGACCATCGGAATTCAGTATCAACGTATCTAAGTATATTTACGAATCGTTTTTAACCTGCATACCGATGATTCGTAATTGCGATGATTTAAACGAAAAACCCTGTGACTTTGATATATTGCAAAGACTAACGGGTCAGAATACAAATGAAGAAACAAACGAGAATCAAGAAATTGATCCACGTTGGTTACAATTAAAAGAATTGTTAAATAAAAAAGAAGATTAATTTAAAATGGCACATCCTAAACGAAAAATTTCCAAAACACGTCGTGACAAACGTCGTACCCATGACAAATTGAGTGTTAGACCAATGATAGCAGATCCTGTTACTGGAGATGTTTCTCTTTACCATCGTGTTAACCTTGAAACCGGAATGTATCGCGGTGTTAAGGTAATGAAAGGTCGTAACGAGGCTTAAGAATGAGAATTGGGGTAGACGCTATGGGAGGCGATTTCGCCCCCCTAGAAGCTATTAAGGGCGCTGTTCTTGCAAAGAACCATTTCCAAGATGTAGAAATAGTTCTTTATGGTGATAACGAGGTTATCCAAACCATCGCAGCAGACGAGTCTTTGGACTTGTCTGGAATAACCATTGTTCACTGTAGTGAAGCTATCGACATGAGTGAGCATCCTGTAAAAGCCATTGCTTCTAAGCGTGATTCTTCGATTTTTAAAGGTTTTCTAGATTTGGCATCTAAAGAAATACAAGCATTTACAAGTGCTGGTAACACAGGTGCTATGTTAGTAGGTTCAATACAAATTTTAAAACCGATATCTGGTGTTGAACGTCCATGTTTACTCGCAGGGGTTCCTAAACCAAGCGGTAATCACGGCATTATTTTAGATGTAGGCGCCAATTCCGATACGAAACCGGAGCATTTACAGCAATTTGCGGTTTTGGGTAGTATTTACGCAAAGAGCATTTTAAATTTAAGTAATCCCAAAGTAGGGTTACTGAACATTGGTGAGGAAGAAGAGAAAGGTTCTATTCTTACTAAAGCTGCTCATCAACTGCTCAAAAACACATCAAACATCAATTTTATGGGAAATGTTGAAGGCCGATCGGTTTTTAATGATGATGCAGATGTTTTGGTTTGCGACGGCTTCACTGGAAATGTAGTATTAAAAGTTATTGAAGGATTTTATTATCATTTAGCAGTACGAGGAGTCAACGATGATTTTATGAATCTTTTGAATTTTAAACATCATGGTGGTGGACTAATTCTCGGAGTAAATGCCCCGGTAGTGGTAGGCCATGGAATTTCTAAAGCTTCTACTATTGTCAAGATGATTGAACTTTGTATAAATTCTGTTAATTCTAAATACTGTGAACACGTTGCAGCTGCTTTTAGTAACGTGTCCATTCCAAATAATTAATTATGAAAGTTACGGCTGCAATAACCGCTGTTGGTGGGTATGTCCCTGAAACAATATTATCTAATGCTGATCTAGAAAAGTTGGTCGATACCACAGATGAATGGATCCGCAGTAGAACCGGAATTATTGAAAGACGAATTTTAAAAGAAGAGGGTAAAGCCACTTCAGATTTGGCAGTAAGAGCCATTCTTCCCATGTTAGAGAAAAAAGGGATAGATCCAATGGAAATCGAAGTGGTGATAGTTGGCACAGTTACTGGTGATTATATATTCCCTTCCACCGCAAATGTTGTTTCAGACAAAATAGGAGCAAAAAATGCATGGAGTTTCGATGTGAATGCAGCATGTTCAGGTTTTCTTTACGCTTTAGAAACCGGTTCAAAATTCATTGAATCTGGACGATATAAAAAAGTTTTGGTTGTAGGTGCAGATAAAATGAGCGCCATCATTGATTATACCGATCGTAATACCTGCATCATTTTTGGTGACGGAGCAGGTTGTGTTCTATTGGAACCTAACTCCGAAGGATTTGGAGTATTGGATTCTAAGTTACACAGTGATGGTTCTGGTAGGGAATTTCTAGTGCAAAAAGCGGGGGGATCTTTGATGCCGCCAACACATCAAACAATAGATGATCGTTTGCATTATGTTTACCAAGAGGGTAAAACGGTATTTAAATTTGCGGTAACCAATATGGCTGACGTATCATACGATGTGATGCAACGCAATAATCTTACCTCAGATGATGTGAATTGGCTAGTTCCTCACCAAGCTAATTTAAGAATAATCGACGCAACTGCTGAAAGAATGGGTCTTGATAAATCCAAAGTACTAATCAATATTCAAAAATATGGTAATACCACTGCAGGAACCTTGCCTCTATGTTTATATGATTTTGAAAGCCAATTCAAGAAAGGCGATAATCTAATTTTGAGTACTTTTGGTGGAGGTTTTACCTGGGGTGCTATTTATTTGAAATGGGCATATTGATTTAGTACGTATCTAATTTTAATTCAGTAACACATCGTTTCCCTTTTCCAAGTTTTACTTTTTCAATTCCAAAAACAGGAAGTTTTTTCCGCCTGGCTCTGCTAAACGGTCTTGAATTTGCTTTTGTTTTTTACTGCCTATTCACCTTTTATTCATGCTGGATTTACCTTTAGTAATGCACCGAATATGTAATCGGCATTCAATGAATATCCACCGAAAAAACCAGACCAATAACATTCAATTCTGGAATTATTATCCAATATTCTTTGAATATTTCCTTCGTTTTCTTGTTTAAAAACGGAACAAGTTAAATAATAAACATAATAAGGTTCTTTGTTTAAGCGTTTGATTGTTAATATATTATCAATAATTTTTAACTGTTTATCAGCGAAACTTGTAATACTAAATGGTTTCAATCTTTCTTCTGGAGTTCTTCTCCAAGTGCCACTTCCGGAACATGGCAAATCGGCTAAAACGAGATTGGCTTCTAAAATCGAAGGTTCAATATTCTGCTCTTGAGGATCCAATAAATTAATGGATTGGATTTTAGGATGCACTAATCCCAATAATTGAAAACGATTTTTTAAATTTTCTAAAATATTTAGTCGTACATCAGAACAAATCCAATGTTCATTTAACACAGAATTTATTGTATTTTTGGTTTCGGTTTTTATATCGCGTGTTCGATAGAGCAATTGGAATGCTAAACTTTTTCCACCTGCACCTGAGCAGCAATCCCAAATTTTTATTTCCTTGTTTTGCAAGATATGATATTTGTCTATCCGATTTTTTAGGGATAATTTGTCTGTTTGCGAATTTATAAATGTGTTAACCGGATAATCATTCAGTATTTTTTTTGGATTTATTTTTTCAGTATCTTCTCTTGATTTTTGATTTATGTTCGATAAAGATTCAGAGTGGAATTTTGAATTGGGAGTTTCAAAATGGGTTACTTTTTTATTGGGGTAAGAAATAGTTTGATTTTCAATACAATCAATTAACTGTGCAATACATAACGTTGAAGATAGATCTTGAATAATTCCTTTACCCTCGCTAACTAAATGATTAATAGATTGGTTAGAATTGAATTGATTGCTTAAACCATCGAATTTATCTAAAAAAAATACCGGTGCCTCCGTGTGAAACCATGAATTCATGATATCGGGACTAATTCCATTCGATAAAATTGGTAATTCAAGTAATTCATTCTGATAGAATGTATTTTGAAATTCATATGCATTCCATTTTAAATTACCATTAAGCAATTCGAGTACCCATTGAACTACGTTATCAACATTCTGAAAAGTTGTTTCAATGAATGCGATGATATTTACGGTTCTTTCTTCAGGATTATTCTCGGGGTTACCAGATGAATTTTGTGGATAAAGCGATTCAGAATGATTCGTATGATTCTCTAAATTGTTATTTATTTCCCAAATATTTGTTTTTTGGTTCTTAAGGGATTCTTTGAATGTTTCAGGATGCGACTGGATATGGAGATATTCTGAAATGGTCCCAATATTTTTTAGAATTAAGTAACAATATTTTCGGTAGTTTTTTCGATCTTTCGAGCCCCAATTTTTATTTTTTTGAAAAACCTCTTTTAAGTATAAATGAAAAGGCTGATTGAATTTGTATCCACGAATGATATCTACAGAGTTTCTGATTTGTTTTTCAAGAAATGGATTTTCCATCAAAATATCACGCCTTAATTATTTGAATAAGGTCTTTTCATTTTCCTTAATATGTACTAAACGAATGCCTGTATTAAACCAGCGATTTTCAGAAATCATCAGAGGTTTGATAGTGTTGATTAAACCTGTATTTTCAGCATAAGGAAGCATTTTTAAAAAACGATTGCCAAATACCATTAAATTGCTACCCAAAAATTTCATTTGGTCGTAACCTTGATACCCAAATCGGCTTGGTTCCCCAGAAAAACTATCTAAGAACTTCTTTGAAAATTGTATTGTGGACGAATCTTGGCTTGAAATAAAATTCACAGCAGGGTAAAGAAATTTTATTTCTTTGACTTCTTCAGCTTTCGAATAATTTTCATACCACGTAAAATGTCCCACTGAATAACAAGCAGGTTTGTTTTCAATAATTTTATATTCGGCAACTTTAGGACTTTGTGATTCCATGGCATTAACAAAAACAAAACTATCTGATTTGGCCAACGCAGGAGTAAATACCCCCCCTGAAAATTTATAGAGAATGGAAGCATTTTTGCGCTTCTTGTTAAGCTGAATCTGTAAAGTTTTCGCTTCTTTCAAGGAGTTTTTGCTACCATCATGAACAATAAAATACTTGTGACGCGGGAATCTAACGGCAATACTTTCTCCCAATCCTCTAATTCTGAGTGAATCTGGAGAAAACATATTTAGACTGCTGATTTTTTTGGGCATATTTAAAGTTCTAAGAGGTGAAACCCAAAGTAGGTTTGAATTTTGAATGTTCCTTGAGATGATATTGATATCTTTTTGCGTTATAGGACCAATTAACACATCCAATGAGGCAAAGTCTGTATTTTTTAACAAAGTAACTAGTTGGGCACTGTCTTTTGATTGAACATCCCAAACAAATACAGTGGATTTAAATCCATCTTTTTCTAATTCACTCAACGCTAATTGAACACCACTATAATAGTCTAAAATAGCCTCTGCGTTTTTATTTTGTGCATCACTGCCATAGGATGAAAATGGCAATAAAATACCAATTTTATAGGTATTTTGTATTTGTGCAAAAAGTGAATTATTACCCGAAATAAGGATAATAAATATCGCAGTTGAAGCAAGTTTAAACTTTTTCATATTATTCCCATTCAATGGTAGCAGGTGGCTTGGAACTGATATCGTAAACTACTCGGTTGATTCCTTTAACTTGATTTATAATAGAATTTGAAATATCTGCCAATATTTCATAGGGTAAATGCACCCAGTCCGCTGTCATTCCGTCGGTACTACCAACTGCACGCAAAGCAACAACTTGCTCATATGTTCTCTCGTCGCCCATTACACCAACGCTGTAAATGGGTAGCAATATAGTACCTGCCTGCCAAATTTTATCATACCATCCGTACTCACGCAGTTTTTCAATGTAAATCGCGTCTGCATTTTGTAACAGTTGTACTTTTTCAGGAGTGATATCCCCCAAAATACGAATACCTAAACCAGGCCCAGGAAAAGGATGTCGACCAAGCAACGAATCCGATAAACCGATGGCTTTTCCTACTCTGCGCACTTCGTCTTTGAATAAACTTCTGAGTGGTTCAACGACTTTCAGATGCATTTTTTCTGGTAAACCACCTACGTTGTGATGGCTTTTGATGGTAACAGAAGGGCCTTTAACGCTAACACTTTCAATAACATCGGGGTAAATGGTACCTTGTGCTAGCCATTTTGCATCATCAAACTTCGAAGCTTCTCTTTGGAAAACTTCTATAAACACACGACCAATCGTTTTGCGTTTGGTTTCCGGATCGGATATTCCTTTTAATGCAGAATAAAAATCTTTTGATGCATCAATACCAATTACATTTAAATTGAGGTGTTTATAAGAGTCTTGAACTTCAATAAATTCATTTTTTCTTAGAAGTCCATTATCGATAAAAATACAAATCAAGCGATGTCCTATGGCTTTATTTAATAGCGCAGCAGCCACAGTGGAATCTACGCCACCGGAAAGGCCTAGAATTACCTTATCGTTTTCGCCAATTGTTTCTTGCAGTTTTTCAACTGTTTCATCAATAAAATGCCCAGGAGTCCAATCACCAGCGCAATGGCAGATTTTATATACAAAATTCCGCAATAAGTCTAATCCCTCGGTAGAATGGTACACTTCTGGATGAAATTGTATGCCGTAAACCGGATTTTCATATCCTTGAATAGCAAATCCAGCTACCGGAATTGAATTGGTAATTGCAATTACATTGGCATTTTCAGGGAGTTGTAAAATGGTATCTCCATGACTCATCCAAACTTGGCTTTCGTGACTTAAACCATCGAGTAATAAATTAAATTCTCCAGTTTGAGTCATAGTGGCTCTTCCATATTCTCGGTGTTCTGATTTGCCAACAATTCCTCCTAAGTTCTTAGCCATTAACTGAGCACCGTAACATACACCCAATACGGGGGCTTGCTTAAACAAATACTTTAAGTCTATTTGTGGCGCACCTTCTTCATTAACAGAACAAGGACTCCCACTTAAAATGATTCCTTTTACATCGGTAAAATTCTGTTCAGAGTTGAATGGGTGAATTTCGCAATACACGTTCAGTTCTCTCAATCTTCTGGCAATCAGCTGTGTATATTGAGATCCAAAATCAAAAATCAAGATTTTTTCAGTCATCGGTTCTGCAAAAATAGTTGAAAATAGGTGGATTATTGGGAAAATCCGATTTAAATCAATTTCAATTCTACCAATTTTTGCTTCAAGAAATGAAATGCACAATTAGAAGTTCGTTCCATAAATTGTAAACGGTTGCCACGTACATGGTATTTCTTTACCCAAGTTCTTTCTTTAATTCTGATTCCAACATATACCAATCCAACCGGTTTCTCATCGGTTCCGCCCATCGGGCCAGCAATTCCTGTGGTTGATATTCCCACTTCCAAATTCATTTTTTTGCAAACCCCATTAACCATGGATTCCGCAACTTGAGGACTTACCGCTCCAAATTCATTTATTTGCTCTTGAGAGACGAATAAATCGTTGATCTTAACATCATTGTGATAGCTTAAAATACTTCCCCAAAAAACATCGGATGCTCCAGAAACTTGAACCAATTGATTGGCAATAAATCCACCTGTACAACTTTCGGCGGTTCCAATTCTTAAACCCATATTTCTCAATGAATTAACAATGTAGCTAGCAGGACTTACATCCCCAATAGCAAAAACCTTTTCACCTAAAATCGAAATTAATCTTTGCCAAATTTGTTCAAAATCAGTTTCACTTAATTTGGGATCTATTTGGTTGAGGCGCAATCGCACCGAATTGTGATGGGGTAGATAAGCAAGTGCGCATTTCGATTGTATGGATTTTTCAAATTCTTCGAGTTGGCGACTTAAGCTACTTTCCGGTTCCATCAGTGTAACTAAAGTGGCTCTCTTCAATGCAGGTATGTTGAATTCTTCTTTAAGTAGCGGCATTAAAGAATTTTCCAAGATATATTCTACTTCATTGGGAACACCAGGCATCGAAGCGATCCAAGTTTCCTTGTGTTTAAACAACATCCCGGGTGCCGTTCCAACCGCGTTCTTTAGGGTGATGCAGTTGTCAGGAAGTTCCGCTTGCATTTTGTTGATGTCGAGCAATTCACGCCCTCTGTTTTTAAAAATTTCTTCAAGTTGTGATAGCACATCAGTGTCAATCCTCCAACCGCTGTTGAAAAATTCAGCTAAAGTATTTTTTGTAATATCGTCTTTTGTGGGACCCAAACCCCCAGTTATGATGATGATATTACTTCTTTTTAACGCCAATTCCAATTCAAAAATGATGTCATTTTTTTTATCGGAAATAGCCGATTTATGTACAGTTTCAATACCTAAATTGGATAATTGCCTTGAAATATAAACAGAATTAGTATCTGTGGTTTGACCCAAAAGCAGTTCATCGCCTATGGTTATAATTTCAGCTTTAATCATGCTACAAAAGTCATCAATATTTGCAAATAATTTTCAATTGAAAAAACGAACAATACATTAAGTTTGCAAGAAAATGCATACTAAAGAAAATAGTATAATCATTTACACGGATGGCGCGGCTTTAGGAAATCCAGGTCCCGGTGGATACGGAGCTGTGATGATGTATAAATCACACAGAAAAGAATTGTCTGCAGGCTTTCGCAACACTACAAACAACCGTATGGAATTACTGGCAGTGATTATGGCTCTGCGTCAAATTACCAATAAAGAAATACCGGTTAACGTGTTTACGGATAGTCAATATGTTTGCAATGCCATTGAAAAAGGATGGTTAAATAATTGGGTTAAAAAGAATTTCGCCAAAGTGAAAAATCCCGACCTTTGGAAATTATTCATTGATGCACAAAAGGGACTCAATATTAAATTTCATTGGGTAAAAGGCCATGCTGGGATTTTGGAAAATGAGCGTTGCGATTATCTTGCCACAACTGCAGCCAAAAATGCACCCATTGAAATCGATGCATTTTTTGAAAGTTTACCAAAAGAGTAGAATTTTATTTTCTATTTTACAAATTTTCAAATGTAAAACGAGTATTAATATTGCTTTGATAATCATATTGATTTGGTAATCAACACTTCCCGTGCGATGTATTTGAACAGTAAAGAAATAGGGATATTTGTTCAAAGCATGTTTTGGAAAGTATTGTAGTAATAGTTTCGTTCTATTATGCCTATGACACTCCTATGGTATTATTTAAAACAACCATAATCGCCACATTACATTCCCAGCAATTCTCTGGCGGTGTTACGTGCAGAATCTGTTATGGAATCGCCCGATAGCATACTTGCAATGCTTTCAACCCTTTCATCGGATTTTAAATAGGAAACATCGGTAACTGTTTTACCATCCAAAACTCCTTTTTTAACAAATAACTGTTGGTTTCCACAACTAGCAACTTGAGGTAGATGCGTAATGCAAATAACTTGATGATGATTTCCTAAATCCTTGAAAATTCGACCCATTTTCCCAGCTATTTCTCCACTAATTCCCGTATCTGCTTCATCATAAATTAGAGTGGGTAAATTCTTTTTCTTAGCAATGATGCTTCTAATGGCAAAGTTCAACCTTGAAATCTCACCACCGGAAGCAACCTGTCCAACTGGCATCATCGTTGAACCTAAATTTGCTGAGAATTTTAATAACACCTCATCGCATCCAGTTTCACTGAGTTCATTATAATTTGAGGTAATATCAAATTCCAATTGTGCATGACTTAAACCCAAATTGCTCAATATCAGCACCGCTTGTTCTTGGATAATTTTTGCACTTTCAATTCTCTTGGATGTGATAATTTTTGCAAATTCAATGCATTTGTTTTTGGATTCATCTTGTTCACGCTTGAATTGATCTAATTTGGAATCAATTTCGCTTACATCCAATAATTCAAGAGATAATTTATTTTCAATCTCATTTAATTCTTCAATAGAAGTAACTTGATGCTTTTTTAATAGATTTTGAATTTTCGAATGCCTTTGATTCAGCCATTCCAAACGTTCTGGATTTTCTTCGTATTTCTCGGAATAATCCCACAAATCGCTATTTAATTCCTTTAATTCAATTCCAATGGATTCTACTCGGTCAAACAATGAGGAAGTTTCATGGTTAATGTCCTTGAAATTTTTGAGTTGATTCCGGATTGAATTGATCCCTTGAATTAATCCCATTTGTTCATTTTCCAATAAACCCACACAATAATTGAAAGCAGATTTTATTTTTTCAACTTGGGATAATAAATCAATTTCTTGTTCGATATTCTTGTCAGATTCTAGATTAATTTGGAGCTGTTTTAATTCAGTTAATAGGAACTCGTTGTAATCTCTATTTTTTATCAATTCTGCTCTCTTTAGTTCTAAAATACGATGCTCACTAATTAATTGCCTGTATCGTGAAAATTCCAATTTATAGTTCTCAAAAACCGGTGAATCATTGAAATGAAAATCAAGTAATTTTCGTTGTTCAACCGTTTGAGTTACCATTAAATTGGCGTGTTGAGTTTGAATTTCTACTAATAAACTTCCGATGAGTTTTAAGTCTGTAAGATTTACCGGTGTGTCATTAATAAACGCACGTGACTTACCGCTGTTATGAATTTCTCTGCGTAAAATACACAATGGATCGTAATCAATGCCCATGTTTTGGAATGTGGAATGCAATCCTAAACTTTCAATTTCGAAACTTGCTTCAATTACACATTTAGTTTCACCAACAGAAATTTCAGAACTATCAGCTCTCTGTCCCAATATCAAACCTATTGCACCTAATAGAATACTTTTTCCAGCACCAGTTTCACCTGTAACGGTGGTGAGTCCGTCTGAAAAATCGAGGTCTAACGACTTTATTAACGCATAGTTTCTGATATGTAGATGTTTTAACATAGGGATGATTGAATAAATATGATATGGTTATAAATGTGTACCAACGTTTGTAAATGCGCTATGCAAAGAACGATTGTTAAACTTGAATGATACAAACAAGTTTATTAACGTGTCAAGATATCATTCATGATCCATAAATTCTGGTTAATGTCTTTTTTATCGTAAATCGCTTTATCGAATGGAGTGAAGACTACTTCATTGTTTATGATTCCAACAGCTACTCCTTTAATACCCTCTGTTAAGGCTTTTACAGCATGTGCCCCTAATCTAGAAGCCAAAATGCGATCGTTTGAAGTAGGTTTACCGCCTCTTTGTATGTGACCCAATACAGTTACGCGACTATCTGATTCCGGAAATTTTTCTTGAAACTTCTTAGCTATATCAAAAGCCCGTCCTTCTTCTTCTCCTTCTGCAACAACAAAAATGGAGAATTGCTTGGTTCTGGACTTTTGTTCATAGAATTTCATTATTTCTTCGAATTCGTTTTCTTTTTCGGGGATAAAAATTCCTTCAGCACCACCAGCAATTCCGGCATTTAGAGCAATATGACCTGAATGTCTGCCCATCACTTCGATAAAAAATACCCGGTTATGTGCATCAGCAGTATCACGAATTTTATCGATTGCATCCATAGCTGTATTGATTGCTGTATCAAAACCGATGGTATAATCCGTACCAGCAAGGTCGTTGTCGATGGTACCTGGGCAACCTATCGATGGTATGCCAAATTCTTCATAAAATTTCATAGCTCCAGTGTAAGTACCATTACCTCCGATACAAACTAAGCCCTCAATGCCATGACTTTGTAAGTTTTCATAGGCTTTTTTGCGGCCTTCAGTGGTCATAAATTCTTTAGAGCGCGCTGTTTTTAAAATAGTGCCTCCATATTGAATAATATTCGCAACACTCGATGCGGACATCGGTTCTATTTGATTTTCAATCATACCTTGGTATCCTCCATGAATACCAAATACCTCTAAATTAAAATGAACACTTGCTCGAACTACGGCACGAATACATGCATTCATGCCAGGAGCATCACCACCGGAAGTAAAAACTGCAATACGTTTCACGGATTCAAATTAAATACAAAACCCCCGAAAAAATCGGGGGTTTTGTATATTTTACAAATATTTTATAAACAAGTTGAACCAATTACTTGATTACACCTCTATAATCGAATTGAGCATAGTCGTTGTTGTTACCAATTGCAGGCAAATCAACAACATTGGTGATCTTTACGATAAACAAATTGAAATCCAAAGCTTGTCCAGAACGAACTAAAATTACATCACCGTTAACAACAGAAATAGTTTCAGTCATTTTGGTTTTATTCGCTTTCCAAAGATTGAACAAATATGTGGTAGAACTAGCGTTGTTCCAGTCGTTAGATGTAACTTTAACGAAGGTAGAACCGTTACCACTTTTCCAAGTTTTAGACCATTGTTGAGCAGAAGACAAGGTAGCATCCAATATGTCTTTATTTGTTAATGCACCACCTGGCAACAAAGGTTGAGCCAAAGCCAAATCAAAGGCAGTGTACATTCCAGCGGATGCAGCATTGTACACCTGGAAACCACTCTGGCCGTCTAACGATCCTTGAATTGGTAAAACATTCAATGTTACAGAAGTGGATGCTGATTCACCGTTTGCATCGTTGGCAGTAAATGTATATTTAACTTCATCTCCGGGTGAACCAACTGCTTTAAGGTTACGCACAAATGCAATGTCTTTTGTAGTTAACGCAGAATCCACGATTGTTTGAGATTTGCCTGCAATTGTAGCCGTAATTACAATGTTCTTCATTGCAGCGGATCCAGCAGTTGCTTTAACGCTGAATTTAATGGCTGTTCCAACAATTACATCTTGGTTTGCATTGATTCCATCTGCTAGAAGACTTATTGTTGGCTTTGGAGCTTCTTCCGTTCCACATGATCCCAAAAAAGCCAAAATGGGAAGTGCTAATGCTAATGTAATGATTCTTAGTTTCATATTTTTCTAATTGTGAGTTTCGCAAATTTAATCAATTCATCAAAATAACAAATAGTTCTTTTAAATTGTGTGAACCGTGTATGTCAAATTGTCGTAATTTGATACACAAACTGACAATTTTAATAGTTTTTCTGCCGAACAGGAACTCAAAATTTGCAAATGACATGTTTGAAGTCGTATTTCGTGAAATAGCAATATTTGGCATACCAATTGAGCAAGAACGGAGCAATGTTTACGAAAAAAACACAAATTTTAGGATTTCATAACGAGGAGGATAGTGTGGATGAATCACCCGAATTTTTGCCTTTATTTTCCAAACAGGATGAAGATGAAAGCAATAAAATGGATGTACCAGAAGAACTACCGTTGTTAGCTATTAAAAATACGGTTCTTTTTCCGGGTGTCATTTTCCCTATAACTGTTGGGAGGGACAAATCCATCAAGTTGGTTAGGGATGCAAATAAAGGCGACAAAACCATTGCGGTAATTTCCCAAAAAAATGCCGAAGTGGAGGATCCAAAAATCGATGATATTTACGGTATCGGAGTTTTGGCCAAAATTATCAAAGTAATGAGGTTGCCGGATGGTTCTACAACGGTTATTATACAAGGTAAACGTAGAATTAAAGTAGGAGAGGTTACATCCGAAGAACCTTATTTAAGGGCTAAAGTTCATTCTGAACCTGATGTAAAATTCAAAGAAGATAAAGAATACGAAGCCATTATTTCGTCGATTCGAGATATTTCTAACTCCATAATCAATCTATCTCCCAATATACCAACAGAAGCCAATATAGCGCTAAAGAATATCGACTCTAGTGTGTTTTTGATTCATTTTGTTGCCTCCAATTTAAATATTTCAGTTGCCGAAAAGCAACAAATATTAGAAGAATTGGATCCCAAGAAAAGAGGGGAGAAGATTTTACAATACGTAACCAACGAGTTACAAATGTTGGAATTGAAAGACCAAATCCAAAATCGTGTTCGGGTGGATATGGATCGACAACAACGGGAGTATTTTTTGAATCAGCAAATTAGAGCCATACAAGAGGAGCTAGGCGCGGATACCCCAGATAAAGAAATTCAGAATTTAAGGGAAAAGGGGAACGATAAAAAATGGACCAAGGAAGTTCATGAGCATTTCAATAAGGAGCTCGACCGTTTGGTTAGAGTGAATCCCGCTTCACCGGATTATTCAGTTGGATTAAATTATGTTCAACTTCTGTTGGAACTTCCATGGAATGAGTTTACCACCGATAATTTTGATTTAGAAAATGCTACTACAGTGTTAGACGAAGATCATTTTGGGTTGGAAAAAGTAAAAAAAAGAATATTGGAGTATCTAGCCGTTTTGAAATTAAAAGGCGATATGAAAAGTCCAATTATTTGCTTGTATGGACCTCCTGGTGTAGGTAAAACTTCTCTAGGAAGAAGTATTGCTCGAGCATTAGGTAGAAAATACATTCGCATGAGTTTGGGTGGTTTGCACGATGAATCGGAAATTCGGGGACATCGTAAAACGTATATTGGGGCAATGCCAGGGAGAATTGTACAATCCATTAAAAAAGTGGGTTCATCAAATCCTGTTTTTGTTTTGGATGAAATTGATAAATTGGGAAGAGATTTTAGAGGTGATCCAAGTAGCGCTTTGTTAGAAGTATTGGACCCTGAACAGAATACATCCTTTTACGATAATTATTTGGAATTGGATTATGACTTAAGTAAAGTTCTTTTTATAGCTACAGCTAATTCGTTAGATACCATTCAACCGGCCTTGTTGGATAGAATGGAAATTATCGATGTGAGTGGTTATTCCATGGAAGAAAAAATGGAAATTGCCAAAAAGTATCTGATTCCGAAACAAAGAGAGGCCCATGGTTTGAAATCCAATCAACTCAAATTAAACGATGATGCTTTGTGGGAAATAATTGAACAATACACCCGCGAAAGTGGAGTACGTGGTTTGGAAAAGAAAATTGCAGGAATAGCTCGATCTGTAGCAAATAAAGTGGCAAGAGGGGATAGTGGACGAAAAAATATTACCAAAAAAGAAATAGAGGAAATTTTGGGCTCCGAAAAAATGGAACCCGAAATGTATGAGAACAACAACTATGCTGGTGTAGTTACTGGACTTGCTTGGAGTCCTATGGGTGGCTCAGTTCTATTTGTTGAAAGTACGTTGTTTGCCGGTAAAGGTGAAATGAAAGTGACCGGTCAATTGGGTGATGTCATGAAAGAAAGTGTAAGTTTGGCACAAACATTCTTGAAAGCCCATGCTGATTATTTGGATCTAAACCCTGAAGTGTTTAACCACTGGAATGCCCATGTTCATTTTCCAGCGGGTGCTATCCCCAAAGATGGTCCATCGGCAGGTATAACCATTTTAACATCATTGGCTTCGTTGTTTACCCAACGTAAAGTGAAAACACACTTGGCCATGTCTGGCGAAATAACCTTGAGAGGGAAGGTGCTGCCTGTGGGTGGAATAAAAGAAAAAATTTTAGCTGCTAAGAGAGCAGGGATCCAGGAAGTGATCCTTAGTAAACAGAACGAAAAGGATGTAAACGACATCAATCCGGATTACATTGAAGGTTTGAAGTTTCATTTTGTAAATAATATGTTTGAAGTGCTGGATATTGCATTAACACTTGAAAAAGTGAAAAATCCTATAGATGTTCAGGCTGCATTAAAACAAAATGATTCTAAATAGTGTACATTTGATTATGATATTTCAAAAAATCTGGAACTATTTGACATTCAAAAAAGAAAAAGATTCAAAATCGAATTTCAATCTTCGAATGATGCATGGAATCAATAAGATTTCGTTGTTTATGTTTTTAATTGCCATCATTGTTATGTTATTCCGCTTTTGCAAGTAACCTCAATGTAAATTCATGTAAATGCGATTTTGTATTCTAAAATTCTATTTTATGTCAACAAATAGTTTGGTTAAACGAGTAACTTTACTCTTGGGGATGTTAGGGTTTACAGTGATCTCGATTCAAGGTCAATCGGACAAATCAATCACTCCTAGATCCACAAATCGAGTTGACTTGAATAAAAGGGTAATTCTCAATAAATCAGCCACTGATGATGAAAATAGTAGATCAATGGGATTGCTGTTGTTGTTCAAATTGAATGGAAATGTAGTACAACGATCCTTGGATCAAGTTTCGGGAGATCCGTTCAATTTGGTTCCAGACACATTGGATTTAAAAGTGAAATCTACAATTGAATTTTCCAATCAAAAGCAAAAAAATAACACCAATCGTCGAAAATCAGGAAATTCTTTGAATAATCTGGGGCAAACTGAATATGATTCCAAATTCTTGCGAATAATCCTCCCCAATTCAACAACAAATACCAATAATGTTGCAGGGAATAAATATTATTACGGCTATTTGTTCAATGAACATCGAGGAAACGACATTGAACCTTTAAATACATTATTTATCATCGAAACCACATTCGTAACGAATCGTCCAACAAAAATTTGGATTGATTACAACAATAATTTTGACTTTACTGATGAAGTGTTTTTTGAGTGGAAATATCCCACCGAAAATGTAAAGGTTCCATTCCCCAATCAAAATTCTCAGTCGAATATACTGATATCGAAATTTCCCTACTATAAATTCAGACAGTTTTCAACGATGCAAGATACTGCCATAAAATTATTGAGCAACGGTAGAGCATTTGTAGGTAGTAAAGAATGTCTTAAAGTGGTTCGAGAAAATATCATTTATGGTGATTTTACATCGCATAAAGATACTGTATTTGTGGGAATCCAAGACGTGAATTTAAATGGCCGTTTCACAGACAAAAACATTGACCGTATTTTGGTGGGTTCATCAAAAAATGATGAATTTTCAGCTTCATTGGCTCAGCCAATTTTAGAAAAAAATCAATTGGTTTGGATGGGTCATTTATATGACGTAACCATTCCAAATGTTGGAGCCAAATCGAAAACCTTTGAAAAATCAACTTCTGTAAAATCAAATAATTCAAATACCATTACTGAACAATTCAACTCTGAAACGGAATTAGATTCCAATGCAATAACGGAAATAATATTGTCACCAAGCTTGGCCAAAAAGAATGATTTATCCTTGTTAATTAATCAGAAATTTCCTCGTTTTCGATTCGAATATTTAGTTAAAAAGGAAAAAGCAAATAATAACAAAAGTAAGTCTCAAAAAAACAAATGTAAATCAGTTAGGTCAATTAAGTCTGAATCCAAACTGATTTATGTTTGGAGTGCTGAAAATGAGTCATTTATTAGCGACAGTTTGAACTTGCACCGATGGGCACGTTTGAACCCCAATACCCAGTTGATTATGCTGAATTTTGGAGGAAGTACTAAGTATTTATCTTCATACAACAATCGGTATCAAATTGAATCGATCCAAGGGTTATTAACATCAAAAAATGTTAAAAAAATGAAATTGCAATCTATGCCACAATATTTTTTATTGGATAAAAAGAATCGAATAAAATTCATTGGACATTCCATTTATCAACTCAATGATTTGTCACAACCAAACGATAATAAATAGAATCTAAAATAAACAAACTCATTGATTTTTCGGATAACTGAAGTAAATTTCCTATTATTGCAAGATTAATTATTCACATGAAAAGAACAGGACTTGTAGTACTATTGATTATCTTGTTGATTCTATCAGCGGGAACCAATGCGTTTTTGTACATGAATAGCAATGATGCAGTGGCTAAAAAACAATTGGAATTGGTGGCCGTGCGTGATTCATTGCAAAAGGAATTATTGCGAATCGAAGATTCATTGAACGCAGTAGTTATAAGTTTCCAACTTGAGAATGATTCGCTAGTCAATAAAATTTCGGAATTGGAAAGCGACAAGAATCCAAAAATTTTGGCGGCCTATCGTGAAATAAATCGTTTAAGGCGTCAACTCATTAATGGGGCAGGCACAGATGGTGATAATTCAGGTTCTGGGTCTGGCAAAAATGTGGATCTTTCTGCGCTACGTAAACAATTATCCGAAGCAAAAAACAGGATAAAAGAATTGGTTGCACAGGTAGACTCATTAACCACACAGAAAAACCAGTTGATTGCTGATGTTGAAGTTGTGAAAAACGAAAAAGAAGCAATAACAGCCGAAAATGTTGAGCTGAAAGAACGTTTGGAAAAAGGTGGAATCCCACAGTTTGGGACTTTGATCACCTCTGCTTTCGATGATGCAAAGAAACTTACTACCAAATCTAAGTCCATTGATCGTTTTACTATTACATTCGATGTGTTAGAAAATCCTATGGTAACTAATGTGGTTGAAGAAGAAGTTACCATTCGCTTGATCGATCCAGACGGCGGTGTGTTGTCTGTAACAAACAAAACGTTGCAAGACAAATCGAAAGTTTATTCTTTGAAAAACTCTATCACTTTCGACGGTGCACTGCAAAAAGTGAAATGGTCGTTTCCACCAAAAGGTACTTTAAAAGGGAAGCTGAAGAAAGGCAAATATATTACTGAGTTGTGGACTCGTGATTTACTTCGTCAGAAGAACACATTCGAACTAAAATAATTTTTATCCCTCATTAAACGGGTTTTTGGATGATGAAATTTCCTAAAAAACACCTGTTAACATTTCTAATTCTGTTGGGAATGTTGGCAGGTGTTATCATTGGCGAATGGGTGTACCTATCTGCAAATGAAACTTTCGCAAGTAGTTTTGCGCAAAATATAAAACTACTCACCAATATATTTCTTAGATTAATACAAATGATTCTCGCACCTTTGGTGTTGAGTACCTTGATTGTGGGTATTGCAAAAATGGGCGATATCAAAGCAGTGGGTCGAGTAGGTGGAAAGAGTATGTTGTGGTTTTTTTCTGCCAGCTTAGTTAGTCTGTTTTTGGGTTTGATTTTGGTGAATTTCTTCGAACCCGGTGTTGGCATTAAACTCAATAATATAGACACGCAAAGTGCGTCTGAATTGGTACAGTCAACACACGGATTTAGTGTGGAGCAATTTATCCAACACGTTTTTCCTAAAAGTATTATACAGTCAATGGCTGAAAACGAAATTCTACAAATAGTAGTTTTTAGCATCATTTTTGGACTAGCGATGACCAGTATGGGAGAAAAGGCAAAACCATTGATCGGTGCATTAGATGTTGTGGGACATATTTGCTTGAAAATGGTTTCTTACATCATGTGGGTTGCACCTTTGGGTGTATTTGGTGGAGTCGCGGCTATTGTTTCTAAGAAAGGCCTCGGAGTTTTAAAAATATATGGAACCTACATCGGCAGCTTTTATACGGGTTTGGCTGTGTTGTGGATTGTACTCCTTTTGGTGGGTTTCTTGATTTTAGGTAAACGATTGAAAGAACTCTTGAGAAGAATTCAACAACCGTTGATTATTGCATTTAGTACAACCAGTTCAGAATCCGTTTTCCCTAAATTAACAGAAGAATTAGAGAGATTTGGAAATAAACCTGCCATCGTGAATTTTGTATTGCCTTTGGGATATAGCTTCAATCTGGATGGATCCATGATGTATATGACTTTTGCAAGTATCTTCATTGCTCAAGCTTATGATATTCCCTTGGATTTAGGTACACAAATCACCATGCTTTTTGTATTGATGTTGACTTCAAAAGGTATAGCAGGTGTACCTCGTGCAAGTTTGGTTGTAGTTACTGCCACATGTGCCATGTTTAACATTCCCCCTGAAGGTATAGCATTAATTTTACCCATAGACCATTTTTGCGATATGGGTCGAAGTATGACCAATGTTTTGGGAAATGCATTGGCCACCTCTGCCGTAAATAAATGGGAAACAAAATCGTAGAATAGAAGCACGATGAGCCGGTGATGTTCATACCGCATTTGAAATTTACATTGAAGTTGAACTATTTCTCGAATCAGTCATGTGGTTCGGAATGTTTAAATATTAATATTTGTTATATCCACAATGTATCACCATATATTATAATGGTCGTTTGAACATTGTAACAAACAAGAAAGGCTGCCAACGGCAGCCTTTCTTTTTGAAATTTAATTCTAATTATTGAATTTAAATAAACTCCGAATCAAATTACGATTTTTTACTCGGACGTAATTCCTTGTCCGGATCGTAAGAAACACCAAATATTCTATAAATTCGGGCTTTAGCTCTTTCATTAATATAATACATCGCAGGAACCAAGAATAATGTCAGGAACGTTGCGAATCCCAATCCAAAAATCATGGTCCAACTCAAAGGACCCCAGAAAGCAACGCTATCTCCACCAAAGAAAATATGAGGATTGAACTCCGTAAACAAGGTCACGAAATCCATATTTAAACCAATTGCTAAAGGAATTAAACCAGAAATGGTTGCGGTAGCGGTTAACAATACAGGAGTCATACGCGTTCTTCCTGCTTCGATTAATGAATCTTTTAAATTCATGCCTTGCTCTCGCATTAAGTCTGCAAATTCTA
>CAZQFZ010000026.1:2007-25719 GCA_964592635.1 uncultured Rhizobium sp. | reverse complement strand
CCATTTTTTCGTCATGTACGCAATAGTAGAAATCGCAGGAAGACAGTATAAGGTGCAAGAGAATTCGTTCCTTGTAGTTAACCGTTTGCAAGCCGAAGCTGGCTCTAAAATCGAATTTGATAAAGTACTTTTTATCGGTGGAAGCACCGTAAAAGTTGGTCAACCCACCGTTTCTGGTGCGAAAGTAACTTGTACAGTTGCTGAGCATGGAAAAGGCGACAAAGTAATCGTATTCAAGAAAAAAAGAAGAAAAGGATACCGCGTTAAAAACGGTTTTCGTCATTCTTTAACTTGTTTAAAAATTGAAAAAATCACTGCTTAATAATATTATTTAAGAACTATGGCACACAAAAAAGGAGCGGGTAGTAGTAAAAACGGCCGTGAGTCTCATAGCAAACGCCTTGGCGTAAAAATTTATGGTGGTCAAATCGTTAGAGCGGGTGGGATCATCGTGCGTCAACGTGGTACAAAGCATCACGCTGATGTAAATGTAGGTATTGGAAAAGACCATACCTTATTTGCCTTGTCTGATGGTACAGTTCAATTCAGAAAAGGTAAAGACGGAAGATCATTTGTTTCTGTAGTGGCTACTGCGTAAAATCAAAAATCATTATAGTATTAAAGGCCGTTGCATTTGCAACGGCCTTTTTGTTGTAACTTTGTATTGTGAATCCGATACTCACTCCACATAATTTCCATTTTACAGTAAATCCCAATAGTTCCAAAATTCCAACTCGAATTGCACATGTGTATTCGATCAATACTGTATGAATGAAAGTAATAAATGCAACATCAATCATAAATGCCGATAGCTGACGTCACTTTAAAGGCTACCTCGCTAACTAATCTGTAGATTAAGTCACTTAGTATATATATAAATGCTTGTAAATCAATGAAAAACGATATTAAACATCCTCAAGACTCAAAAACGGAAATGAACGAAATTGTTCTTCCTAACGATACCAACACTTTGAATAATTTGATGGGAGGACGATTATTGCATTGGATGGATATCTGTGCAGCAATTGCCGCCCAGAAACACAGTAATTGTATTGTTGTTACCGCATCTGTAGATAGTGTTTCATTCAAAGAATCTATTCGCCTTGGCGATGTAGTAACACTAACTGCATACGTTACTCGGTCTTTCAATTCGTCGATGGAAGTGTTTATTGAAGTTTGGGCCAATAGCATCCCCCGAGGAGAAAGAATCAAATCGAATGAAGCATATTACACTTTCGTTGCTTTAGATAGCAGAAATCGACCGGTAAAAGTTCCTCAAATAGATCCCCAAAATGAAATTGAACAAGAAAAATACAACGGAGCACTTCGTCGACGTCAAGTTCGTTTGATACTTGCTGGAAAAATGAAACCAGAAGACGCAATTGAACTCAAAAATTTGTTTTACTAATAGATTCTTGTAAAACTTTAGGGAGAGTGCACTGAGAATGGAATATTTCAAAGCGATTTCTGCTTGTATGTGACTATGCCATTCGAGCAGAAATCTATATCATATCTTAATCAAACCAATTTCCGTTAATCGTTCAATCAAAAATTCATTGGCACTACAGTCAGTGTATTTTTTGGGATTTACTGCTGAAATACATGAATCTAAGCAATCTAAACGAGTTTCTGGTCGCGGATGTAAAAAGAAAGGTATGCTGAAACGTGGTTCATTCCATTTTTCTTTAGGAGGATTTACTACCCGGTGAGTTGTGCTTTTAAGTCTATCGTTGGTTAAACGCTGCAACATATCACCCACATTTACAACGATGTGATCTTCAACCTCGGTAACAGGAATGTACTCGCCTTTTTTATTGAGAACTTCTAAGCCATCAGCACTTGCACCTACGAGTAGGGTGATAAGGTTGATGTCTTCATGTTCTCCTGCTCGAATAGCATCCTTGGGGTCGCTGGTAATTGGCGGATAGTGAATGGCACGTAAAATGGAGTTTCCGTTAAATACGCGTTGTTCAAAATAATTTTCATCCAAACCTAAATGGATAGCAATGGCGCGTAGCATGATTACACCGGTTTGTTCGAGGTGTTTGTAAATTTTTTCACCATACACATTAAAATCGGATATTTCATCAATTTGTTTGTTATGAGGATAGGATGGGGGATTGGGGTCGGCAGGATTAACGTATTGACCAAAATGCCAAAATTCCTTTAAATCTCCGGCATTACGATCTTTTGCATGTTCTTTTCCAAAGCCAGTATACCCTCGTTGACCGCCTCCAGCGGTATCGTCGTACTTATTTTTTACATCAACTGGTAAATTGAAAAAGTCCTTAACGGATTGGTACAGTTTTTTTAGATCTTCTTGAGGGATGCCATGATTTCGTATGGCCACAAAACCGATTTCTTCGTAAGCGTTTCCTAGATCACGAATAAAATTTGATTTTAGCGTTGGGTTGTCGGAAAGGAAGTCGGATAAATCCAATTTGGGTATGTGATACATACCTCAAAAATACAAAACCTATGTGTTAAATACTATGATTTTCCTCATACAAACTTTCTTCCAAAATAATTTGTACAGAGGTTGGATGTGGATTGGAATTCGGTTTCATAAGATCTGATAGTTTTTGCAGATCATTTAAAAAATCAATCCAATCGGGATGAAATGGCAAATTGCTTTTGATATGGGCAGCAATTTGATTATCACATTCGTTGTAAAAGTATGATATTAAATCAGTTTCGGTAATAGTTCTGTCCATATTTTCAGCGTTAATACTCCATACTAACGCTGAAAACGGATTAATATTTTATTTTAACTGCACTTTTTTCCATCATTTTTCTTAAATTGATGATGGCGTAGTGCATTCTACCAATGCAAGTATTGATATTGGTATTGGTAATTTCAGCAATTTCTTTGAAACTCAATTCAGCATAATTACGCAGAATTAACACTTCTTTTTGTTCTTCTGGTAGTTGATGAATCCAAGATTTTAACATGGATATCTCGTCGGTTTCAATTTGAATTTCCTCCTGTGATTTGTCAAAAATATTTAAAGTTTGGAATAAATCTTGGCCATCAGCGGTAATAACCATTGGCAGACGTTTTTTCTGACGTATCAAATCAATGGCCAAATTTCTAGCAATTCTTAGTGCCCATGGAAGAAATTTATCTTCGTGGTTGTACTTTCCTTGACGAATGGAATGTATGGCCTTAATGAACGTTTCCTGGAAAATATCCTCTGCTAAATAATGATCATTAACTATTGCCAACACACTGCTATAAATGCGTGTCTTGTGACGCTTTACTAGAGCTTCAAAAGCTGCTTGGTTTCCCTCTAAGTAACGTTTAATCAAAACGCCATCAGCAATCATGGTTTTAGTCATAATAATACCTCCTTCAAAAAAATTCAAGTAAGAAAAATTGTTGTTGTTAGGTAGTATTTTGACTTATAGGCGTTTGTTTTTAGATTTTATGAAAGCGCAATATATAACATTTGTACTAAAATCCAAATAAAATTTATATTTTTTATGATTTATTTTTTTGATTTCAGCCCATTGACGAAGCTTTTACCATCAATTTCAGATTTTCCAGATAGTTTCAGCCTTTTAATTCTTACGAAATTTCCATCCCCACAAAGAATATAAAGATCAGTGCCATCAACCATGAACGGTTTTAAATCAGTTGATTGTAAATTAGGTGGTAATTCGGATTGTATGGGCGAAATATTATTGGATAATTTTAATAATTCTTCAAAATTATCTGCATTACTTGGGTTAATTGGATTTAGGATAATGGGTTCACTTTCTAAAATCTTCATTTCTCCCCAAGGACTTATCAACCAAGCGCATGGATATTTTGATAACCCTCTGATTTTATTGTGAACTTGAATTGCGGATTGTAAGTCTGTTAGTTCGCAAAATGAACGAGATAATTTAGGTGCCGTTTTACATTGCAGCAGTTGACTGTCGGATGGTTCATTGATTTGTGGGATTAATTGTAAATCATCTCCTTCTTTTTCAATACGACCCAGACTTTTAATTACCACATCTGCGCCTGTAATCATCAATTTATCGTGCAATGAAGATGCATTGTCATTCGGATCAATTTTCACCTTTGCACGTTCTATGATATCTCCTGTATCTATTTCATGTTTAAGAAAAAAAGTAGTGACACCTGTTTCAGTTTCACCATTAATGATCGCATGTTGGATAGGAGCTGCTCCTCGGTATAATGGTAATAAACTTCCGTGCAAATTCATGCTCCCCAATCGAGGGGCACTCCATACTTTTTCTGGTAGCATTCTAAACGCAATAACCACTGCCAAATCTGAGTTTAACTGCTCAATTTCTTGAATAAAATCTGGAGATTTTAAATTGGTTGGTTGAAGCACTGGAATTTTTAATTCTTCGGCAAGCATCTTTACTGCACTTTTTTGCAGTTTTTGTCCTCGCCCTGCGGGTTTATCGGGGGATGTAACTACTGCAACAACATGGAATCCGCTTTGTACCATTTTACGGAGTGAAAAAGCAGCAAAATCCGGGGTACCGAAAAAAACAATACGCATATTGCAAATTTACATGAACATGTTGGGTATTTTTTGCATTCTATCAGAAAACAATTCGTAACTTGTTCACGTCTATTATGTCAAATAACATTCATAATTACGAGATTTGCCGTACAATATTCATGCAATTTCATAATTACTTTGTTAATCTTGTTGAAAACAATGATGTATGATGTTGAAGAATATAATTAACTTATGAATTTACTGTAAGTAAACATGAATGATGTTGTTGTTTATAAAAGTTAAATGAAAAAGAATCACATTGCTCAATATTCTATCACAGGCACGATGTTCCGCTGTTGCTTGTGTGTATTCTATGTGATTCTGTTTTATCATATCGAATTATTTGGCGCAACTGCACTTCCACAAGATTTGCTTAAGAAGTCTCCTACAAATTTCTCGATTCCTGAAAATAATAATCAACCGGTTCCCAGTTTCATACCTAATAAAGGACAATTCGCACCTCAAGTGTATGCAAAGTTACCTTTGTCTATTGGGGATGTATGGATTACAAACTCGGGTCTATGGATAACGGTATTCCCAGAAGTGCAATTAGAAAAATTACATGAACGAGTTGATTTAAACGAGACTTTAATCGGCCGAGCCATTCATTTGGAAATGAAAAATGCGGAATTTAAAGCTCCGCAATATTATGGTGAACAATCGGCAGAATATTACAATTATTATAAAGGAAAGAACCCCAAGAATTGGAAAAATCAGATTCGAAAACAGTCTATAGTTTATTTTCAAAACGTTTATAAAGGAATCGACATTCAGTTGTATGTTGTAAATAATCAATTGAAATACAATTGGATAGTTCATCCAGGAGGTAAAATTGAAGATATATATGTGGTATATCACGGTTTTGATAGTGTAATGACCAATTTAGAGAACGTAGGAGACTTTCAAAGTATCACCCGCGCCCATCAACGTTCTAATTCGTTAAAGTTATCAGTGGGAGAAATAGACATTAACGAATATATTCCGTATAGTTTTTTAGTAAGTAAAAACGAATTTATGCAACGTTGTTTGGTGTCACCCGAATTGTATTTAACATCAGACAACCTCAAATACGTTTCTGAAAATATTGGATACAATTTGGATTCGAATGCATGCAGTTACCAATTGGATTCTCAACTTTTGAAGAGGTTTAGTTCATGCGATTCTTTCGTTTATGTAATAGACCCGGTGCTGGTATTCAGTACTTTTAGTGGTTCGAGAGCCGATAATTTTGGTTGCACAGGTACATACGACGAGCAGGGTAATGCCTATGCCGGAGGTACGGTTTTTGATTTTGGATTACCTACAACTTCTGGTGCATATCAAGTCAAATTCTCAGGTGGGGAGGATGAAAATTTGGGTTATGGTGGTAGTCGGGATGCTGCTATATTGAAGTTCAGCTCAAAAGGAAATAAATTGCTTTATTGCACATATTTAGGCGGAAATAGCAATGAACAACCCCATAGTATGGTGGTGGATTCTTTTTTCAACTTATATATTATGGGTACAACCCGCAGTTTAGACTTTCCTGTTACTTCAAATTGCTATGATGCATTTCATAATGGAAAGTATGACTTTTTTGTAACTTCTTTAGATTCAAACGGGTCAAAATTATTGGGAAGTACATTTATTGGAGGAAAAGAATTTGATGGGGTGGGTGCGGATCGATCATCAAAGCCGGTAGATGATTTTCCTCTACTTTATAATTACGCCGATGAGTTTCGCGGAGAAATTATAGTTGACCATGATCATGTTTATATTGGAGGTGTCAGTTATTCTGCTGATTTTCCAGTTACAACGGGTAATACAAGTACTACGGATAAGTCATTGAATGGAATAGTTTTTTGCTTAAGTAAAAATATGAGTCAGTTGAAGTGGTCAACACAAATCACTTCAGATGCATTGGATTTTGACGCCATATACGGCTTGGCGTTCGGAAAGAATGGCGACATTTTTGCCACGGGTGGCACCAATTCCAAAGGGTTGAGACAACAATTTGGAAATAATTGGTTAAATAATTCCATTGGTGATGTCGATGGAATCATACTTCGATTGAGTAAGAACAATGGTGAATTGATTGCTGGGCGTTATTATGGTACAAGCGTTTACGAACAGTCGTATTTTGTTCAAACAGACAATTCTGGAAGGCCTTATATTTATGGTCAAACGGAGGGGGTAATAAATCCACTCAACTCACGTTATGCGGATTTGAACACGGGTCAATTCATAGCACGGTTTAACACGGATTTAAGCAATATTGAATTACAAACCACATTTGGTGCAAACGGTAACATGCCCAATATCAGTCCTTCTGCCTTTTTGGTTGATCGTTGTGAGCGAATTTTCATTTCAGGATGGGGAGGTGCTACCAACACGGCATTGTATGATGTTTTTACCGGAAATCCCAAAAAACATAGAAACAAAGGAAACACCCGAAATTTAAAAATTACAAACGACGCAATTCAGAAACAGACAGATGGGAGTGATTTTTACATAGCGGTTTTTTCTAAAAACATGTATGATTTGGCATTTGCTACTTATTTCGGAGGTATAAGCACTACGAACCTAGAAGCTGAGGAACATGTTGATGGAGGAACGAGTAGGTTTGATCGGAAGGGAATAATTTATCAATCTTTGTGCGGTGGATGTAGGAGAAATGGCATATTCCCAACAACTCCAAATGCATATTCAAGAACCATGAATAGCGATAACTGTAATAATGCACTTTTTAAAATAGATTTTGAAAATCTGAATAAAAAACCGTTTATGACGGATACATTTATCCAAGTAATTGCTACTCAAAACATTGAATTTCAAAAATATGCATTCGATAAAGATGTTTTTGATACGGTAAATTTGGAAATAGAATGGCTGAAGAAGGGTGGGATTAGTAATTCAGATACCCCAATGATTATTCTAAATAGCGGAATTAATCATGCAAAACTTAAATTTAGTTGGAAAACCATCTGTAGTAGCTATTCCAAGGATACGGCTGTTCTAAAAGTTAGAATCATTGATTGTGGTTGCCCGCAAAAAGATACTACTTATGCCTACATTCGGATTTTGGTAACTGAACCGCCTTTGATTACGCCTCCAGAGGCCATTTGTGTAAGTTATGATCGGGCTACAAAAAAAATGAAAATTGCTTGGCCTGCAACTACACCCAACAAAGAATTCTTTCAATATTACTTATTGGAAAAAACAGATCCACAAAATGTAAAAACCATCATAGATACGATTCAAAATTCTTTGGAGGGTTTTTATTTAGATGAAAAAGTGATAAATCCCAATACTCAAAACTACTGTTATCAGTTAATTGGAGTAAATACGTGTGGGAAAATGGTATTTCCACAGAACAAATACTGTACCGTTAGGGAGCTTAATACACCTATTGAAAGTACATACATGATTGAAGCTACTGTTTTTAAAGATAAAACAGTCAATTTGCGTTGGGCCATGAGTAAGGAACCGGATTTTAAGGAATTTGAAATTTATAAACATAAACGGAACTCCACACCTTCCTACAGCAGCCCTTTAGCCGTAATAACAGACACCACCTACTCGGATTCTAGTTTCAATGTGGATGCTGAATCGTATTGCTATGAAATCATTGTAATTGATCAGTGTGGCCATATCAGCAAGCCATCAAATAAAGGTTGTAACGTTGTTTTACAGGGTGTTACAAGTAAATTTCCGAATGCCTTTTTTGAATTGAACTGGATGAATTACGAGGGTTGGAGAAAAGAACCAGAAAATTGGATCGTTGAAAGAAAATATGGTGGAAACCCTGTTTTTAGTCCCATTATGTCGGTCTCAAACAGCGTGCGATTCCACAAAGACGATCAACTCGATTACGATTGGGGTGGATATTGGTACAGGGTGCTAGCTATTGAACCCCAGCCATCCGGTGGATTCAATTATAATGCAGTTACTGAAAGCAATTGGATTTATCTATTTCAGCCACCTGAGGTATGGGTGCCAGATGCATTTACTGTAAATGCCGACAATTTGAACGAAGTGTGGGGTACTATGCCCATATTTGTGCGAAGTTATTCTTTAAAAGTGTATAATCGTTGGGGTCAAAAGATTTGGGATAATTCAAACAAAAAGGAACAATGGAATGGTTTCTTTAACGATCAACAAGTAGCAGATGGTATATATTCTTGGTTGTTGGATTTTGAGGGTTGGGATGATAAATGGTATAGAAAAACCGGTACTGTTTTAGTTATACATTAGGCGGTATATTCTAATTGATAGACTATTCCGTTTCAATGTTTAGGCCTTTCGTTTCAACAACCATTTGGAAAGTGTGTCAAGAATCTCAACATTGTACCCCTGGTTTTGAATTTCTCGAAGTAATAATTCACTCTTTTCATGATACTCTTGGATTTTTCCTAGCATCAGCTTATCTAGTTCTATTTCCCTCCATAGATTTAAAACGGAATTGATTCTTTCTTCGCCATTGAGCTCAAACAATTCTCTTGTTTTTTTAGGCACAAGATTCATGGATTGTATATATAACCAAGTATTCTTTTTTTCTAGAATATCTCCCCCTTGTTTTTTCCCAATCTCAGATTCTGAACCAAACGAGTCTAGATAATCATCCCGAAGTTGAAATGCCAAACCCATGTCGATGGCAAACTCTCTTAATTTATTGGCAATTTGGGCACTTCCACCCGAACTTAGAAATCCACATTGAATACTGCAGCCCAATAAAACAGCAGTTTTTTGTTCTATCATATTGAAATATTCCGCTTCTGATACTGTTTGTTCCGATATACCAAAATCCATATCATTTTGTTGTCCTTCACAAACGTAAGTAGCAGTTTGAGCAAAAGCACTAAAAATTTCTGATTTGTTGGGACCTTGATAATTTTGTAATATTTCAAAACACTTCACCAACATATTATCACCACTGAGAATAGCAGTGGGTTCATCCCATTTTTTATGTACGGTGGGTTTCCCTCTCCGGATACTTGCTCGGTCCATGATATCATCGTGAACCAAACTAAAATTATGGAAAACCTCCATGACGTGTCCTACCACTAAACCGTTTTGAATATCGCCATTTCCAATTTGATTTCCGATTAGTGAGAGAACCGGTCGAATTCTTTTACCCCCTAAAGACATGATGTAATTCATGGGGTCGTAAAGATTATTGGGTTTTCCAATAAAAGGATTGTCGGATAAATATTGATTGTATTTGGATTGTAATTGATCGATGGATAGGTTCATAGGGTAGTTCGGATTGCTATGCTTTTCGTATAACATAAATAACCAAAATTATTTAAATTGGTTTTATTAAATGAAGTTCAAAATTGAGTAAATGGAAGGATGAAGCAGATTTTAAGGATTAAATATTAGTATTGAAGTTAAAGTATTAAGTAGAATTTAATCAATTAAGATCAAATCAATAGTTCGGGAAGAGACATTGGCTTTTTTCACTTTAACTGTTATAATATCTCCTAGATAGAAGGTTCGTTTGGTTCGTTTGCCCACAATTTTTCTTTCTGATTCTACGAAGTAAAATTGGTCAAATCGAATTTCGTTCAATCGGATAAGTCCTTCAGCGTGATAATCGAAAATGGTTGCATAAATCCCCCAATCTGTAATGCCTGAAATTCTTGCTTCGAAAGTTTCTCCTTCATGCAATTTCATCAGTTCAGCTAATTTATACTTAATACTCGCTCGTTCGGCTTCACTGGCTTTTTGTTCCATATTTGAGGAATGTTTGGCAAGTTCTTCAATTTGCGATTCTGTGTATGGCGATTCACGCTGATTCAAGTATTCAAACAAAATTCTATGAGCCAATAAATCAGGATAACGTCGAATAGGTGAAGTGAAATGGCTGTAAAATTGAAAAGCTAATCCAAAATGGCTTGTTTTTTGAGAAGTGTAAACCGCTTTTGCCATGGTACGGATGGACATTTGCTGTAAAATTTCTTCTTCCGGCTTACCCATTGCTCTATCTAGTAAACCGTTTAAGGATTTTCTGAGCTGTTTTTCATTATCGATTTGGATTGGGTATCCAATTAATTTACAGAATTTGGCAAATTCAATCAGCTTATCTTTAGGAGGTTCGTCGTGAGTTCGATAAATAAATGGTGGGTTGGTTTTTTTTAAGTTGAAAACATAAGTGGCCACGGCTTGGTTGGCTAACAACATGTATGTTTCAATGAGTTTATGGGCTTCAAATCGTTGTTTTTCAATAACTTTAGTGGGTAAATTATTCGAGTCTAATTGGAATTTGAGTTCTTTTGATTCAAATCGTAAGGCCCCATTATCGAAACGTTTTTTTTCATATTTCAGTGCTATTCTGTTCAACAAGTCTATTTCTTCAAAAAAATCACCTGATTTTTGGACAATTCTTTCTTGTGCTTCTTCATATGAGAATCTACGATCTGAATGTATAACTCCCTTTCCGATCCATGTAGAAATGATGTTCCAATCTTCATCTAATGTTAATTCTACGGAAAAACATAAACGGTCTTCGTTGGGTCTTAAACTACAAAGGTTATTGCTCAGCTTTTCTGGCAACATGGGAATAGTTCTATCCACCAAATAAACTGAAGTTGCTCTATTTATAGCTTCGCGTTCTAATGCAGTACCCGGCCTAACGTAATAGGAAACATCGGCAATGTGAATTCCAATTTTGAATTGATTATCAAGAATCTCTAAGGAAATAGCGTCATCGAAATCTTTCGCATCCACAGGATCAATAGTGAAAGTGGTGATTTTTCGAAAATCCTTTCTCTGTTTAATTTCAGATTCTGGAATCTTTTCATCAATGGATTCAGATTCTTCCAATACATCCACTGGGAATTCGGAGCTAAAGCCAAATTCTGCTACGATGGCATGCATTTCAGTTTCATGTTCGCCTGCTTTCCCTAAAACCCTGACAAGCGTACCCAATGGATATTTGCTGTTCTCCGGGTAATCGTACACTTCTACAACTGCTTTAAGTCCATCGAATTTAGAGTCCACCTTACCATCTATCTGAATATCATTATATCCACTTTTTCCTGTAAGTAGGTAGCCATTGTCATTAAAAACATCAAGATAACCAATTACTTTTCTTGGAATGCGTTGAACAAGTTGCAATCGGGAAATTTCCTGTCGCTTACCTTTACGTTGAAAACCAATTTCAATAATATCTTCAGGTAAAAACCCCTTTAGAGCAGTTTGAGGAATTCGAATAACTTCGTTTTTCTCATCATCTTTTAAAAGTAATTCTCCCGATGAATTTGCAATTACTCGGGCTTGGATGAGACTTTCAGGTTGTATTTTGGCAAAGTTGCCTTTGCTTGTTTGGTCAATTAATTGTTTATGATGTAATGATAAAAGCGCTTGATAAACTGCGTCTTTTTTAATGCTTGAATCTCGGGGGATTTTTGCAAAAACTCTCTGAGTATTTAAAGTGCCTTTAGGCTGATCTTCGATAATACTCAGAACAATTTTCTCAATAAATGAGAGTTTTTTTGGTGATTTCAAAATACTTATTTTTCGTAATAATCTAAATCCTTGTGAAAGGACTCTTCTACATGCAAAGTTCCCCAAATAGCAACAGCAATGCAAATAATTCCAATAATTAATGCTGCCATGCTATGTGTTGGTGTATATTTTTCCAATAATTCATACCCTGAAGTAATGATTAGAACACCTCCTCTTACAAAATTAGGGACAGTTGCCGAAACGGTGGATCGAATATTGGTACCAAATTGTTCAGAGGCATTTGTTACAAACAAAGCCCAATAACCGGTTACAAAACCCAATGCTGTGGCTAGAAATCTGTAATAATTGCTTGAACCAACAGGGCCAAACAAGTAGAGTGACATTATGGCTATAATTCCAACTAAATTAATTAAGATGACTTTTTTCCTGCTTTGCAATAATTGGGATAGTATTCCAGAAAATAAATCGCCTGCAGATAAACCTACATAGCTCCATAGTACCATTTCTTTGGTTGGAATTTGGTTGAGAATTTCGGGATTTCCAGTAATTTCTGGTAAAAATCGATGCGCCAACGCGATTAATATCCCCACTACAAACCAAACGGGTAATCCAATTACAATACAAGCCAAGTATTTCAGGAAGTTCTCTTTTGTTTTGAATAGGGACAGTAGATTGCCTTTTTGAACTTTTCCGTGTTCGATATTCATGAACATTTCACTTTCGAAGGTGCCTGCTCTCAATGCCAATAGCAATAATCCCATTGCACCACCCACGATATATGCAACTTGCCAATTTTCCAACGGCTTTTGAATAATATCTGAAATAAATGCACCGATTATTTCGCCTTTGCTGGATACTAAAAATGCGGCAACAGCTCCAAGTGCACCAAAAGTTACAATAATCATAGTTCCAATTCCTCTTTTTTTGACCGGCATGAGTTCGGAAACCAAGGTAATGGCTGCACCTAATTCACCTGCAAGCCCCAATCCTGCAACAAATCGCCACATTTTATATTCCCACAATGTGGTAACAAATGCATTTGCAATATTTGCCACAGAGTAAATTAAAATGCTACCGAATAATACACTTACTCGGCCTTTTTTGTCGCCCCAAATTCCCCAAATAATACCGCCAACAAGCATGCCGGCCATTTGATACCTGAATAAAATGGTTTCGAAGGTATTGAAGTCAATATTTAAACTATCTAAACTTTCTCTTTTTACAATATTGAAAAGGATGAGGTCGTATATATCAACAAAATAACCTAGAGAGGCAACGATGATGAGTAGAACTACATTTCGTTTCTTGGAAGATGGAGATTTTGGGTTAAGAGTAGAACTCATGTTTGCAATTTATAGGAAATTCTAAAAAATACCTAAATGTAAAAAACCTTGAGTTCTACCAATCGGGATATGAATTTTTCCAATTGTACCTGATCTTCATCATCAAATTCATTGAAATTGACACTATCAATATCCCAAACTCCCCAGCAAACTCCATTGGTTAAGAAAATGGGTACTACGATTTCGGAATTAGAAGCGCTAGAGCAGGCAATATGCCCTTCAAATTCATGTACATTAGGTACCAGTATTGTTTTGGATTGGTTCCAAGCTGTTCCGCAAACCCCTTTTCCTTTATCGATGCGCGTACACGCCACGTCTCCTTGGAATGTGCTTAAATGTAATTGATTATCAACTATTTGATAAACTCCAACCCACCAATGTTCGAAAATACTCCGAATTAGAGCTACAGCATTTGATAGATTTCCTATGGGATGGCATTGGGGGTCGTACAAATGCTCCCAAGTTTGATGTAAATACTGGTATTTTTCTGTTTTTGTGAGAGATGAAAATGTTATTTTTTCTGTAGAGTTCATACTTAACTATGATTTGTTTTTGGGAAATATGAAGCAAATATCAACTTGTTTTTGTTTTGTTGAATGATTGAAATTCATTGAGAATTAAATTGAAACTAAATGTTAAAATCAGAGTTTCGCATCTTGAAAAAAATAATAGATGATTTTTACGAAAATACGGTAAAATAAAATTAATGGGCTACTAACGTATATATTTACTGAACCAGTTCAATAAATATATACGTTTTGGATTCTCGAGCTGGTTTTCCATGAATAAAACAAGCTTATTTTCTTGTTTCTTTATACCAAAAGCAATTAAAAGTGAGTTTTAAGTCATTTATATCGGTTGAAATACCCGTATTTACAAGGAAAAGCGTTAAATTGCACACATTTTTTACTTGTAGATAGATAGGATGGAAGTTGTCAACACCAAAAGATTTGAAGTCGTTTTTACATTTGTGGAGCATCCACAGTTGGGAGTAATTGTAGAAGCCAATGCCGTTCAATTGCTCGATAATGGAAATCCTTCATTAACGTTCCAAAAAATTCGTATTTCCAATACACATTACTTTGGAATGGATGAGTCACAGTGTAAAGCAGTGGAACTCATAGAGACCTATGAGCCAGAAGCACTGATGAAGAAATTTTACACCGGAACCCGTAAAATTCGCAGTCATGAATTTCTAACTCCCAAATATTTTGATGATACTATCAAAAAAATGGTGAGGGAGTTTATTGAAAAACAATTAGTTAAAATTTTAAATATTGTAAAAGACTATCCTTTATATTGGTCTGGGAATTTAGGAGAACCGATGGGTCAATTGGTTCATTTTAGCAACGAACCTACCACGGTTTTGTTTCATTTTCGTAGGGATACAGAGGGTATGAATTATTTTGTGACATTACGTCACCAGGATCAAAAGATTTCCATTTTTAACAATGATTCAAAAATGGTAGTGAATAAACCTGCTTGGCTACTTACAAAAACGCAGCTTCATTTCTTCCCCGAGCGAGTTGATGGAAACAAGATTAAACCTTTTTTTAACAAGAAGTTTATCCGAGTTGAACCCAATCAAGAATCTGTGTACATGCAGAAGTTCGTGTTGCCTTTGTTAGAAAATCACGACGTTTTTGCGGTAGGATTTGAAATTGTAACGGAACAATTGGATGTCAAACCGGTTTTGAGATTGACAAAATCCTGGGAAAAAGCGGCCAATTTGGTGTTGTACTTTCAATATGGCGATTGGCTGTTTCCTTATCATGTAAACAAACGTGTGAACGTTCAATTAGAAGAAAAACCGAACAAAGAATATGTTTTTCATAGAATTCGACGCTCATACCAAATTGAAAATCAAAAAATCAAATTGCTTTCTGAGTGGGGGTTGGAATTTGGCCAAGGAAGCTTATTCCGATTGCCTTCCGATGAATCATACTCCCTAATTGAATGGATCAATGCGAATACAGATCAACTTGTTAGAAATGGATTTGTATTGGAACAAGATTTTGCGGAGATCAACTATTTTCTAGGAAACATTGAGTTAAAAATAAAGGTAAATCAATCCGAAGATTGGTTCGATGTATTGGCTGTAGTGAAATTCGGAAATTTCGAAATACCCTTCAGCAGATTAAAAACGAATATCCTTCAAAATAAACGAGAATTCGTACTTCCTGATGGCAGTATTGCTATCTTGCCCGAAGCATGGTTTTCTAGGTTCAATAACCTGTTCAATTTTGCCATCGATCAGAGTGAAGTGCTCAAGTTGAAAAAAATTCACTTGGCATTGCTTGACGATTTAGAGGAATACCTGGAAGAGGATCTACCCAAAAATGATTGGGTCGAAAATTTATCGAATCAAGGAGTTCCCGATTACCAACTGCCCGTTGGGTTTCATGCTGAACTTAGAAATTATCAAAAAGACGGTTACAATTGGCTTCGGTATATTCTCGAAAATCAATTTGGTGCCCTGCTGGCTGATGATATGGGTTTAGGTAAAACCATACAAACGTTGGCATTGATTCAGCATTTTTCCAACCAATTTAAAATGAGTCAAAATTTTGGCCAGAAAAAACCAACCGAATCTCAAATTGATGAATTGCTTTCAGGTAAATTAGCTCAGGATGTTGATCACGATCACGTTTTTTGGCATGGACCCTGTTTGGTTATGTGTCCAAAATCACTGCTGTATAACTGGAAATCAGAAGCTAAAAAATTCTGTCCCGAATTAAAAGTAGTGTTATATAATGGTATCCAACGACATAAATCTCTGCTTGAATTTGGAGATGCAGACTTGGTGGTAATGAGTTACGGTACTATGCGAAACGACATGGAATTGCTCAAACGCTTTGAATATCAATGTTTGGTTATTGATGAAAGTCAGGCAATTAAAAATCCTTCATCTTTAACTGCTAGAAATTTATTGCGATTGAAATCCAAACACCGAGTGGCATTAACCGGAACGCCGATAGAAAATACGCTTTTGGATATTTGGAGTCAAATGAATTTTCTGAATCCCGGACTGTTGGGGTCATTTACCTATTTTGAAAAACAATTTATTAAACCCATAGAAAAAAGCGGAAATGCAATCAGAACAGATGAGTTGCGACGATTTATCGATCCATTTGTATTGAGAAGAACTAAGTCGCAAGTAACGAAAGACCTTCCCCCAAAAATCGAAAAAATACACTACTGTGAGATGAATCAGGAACAAGAGGAGTTGTATGAAAAAGTGAAGAGTCAATACCGGAATGAGATCCTCAATCATGTAAATCAAGTAGGTATAAACAAATCCAGATTAAAGATATTCAATGGATTGATGCATTTACGTCAGTTGGCCTTGAATCCAGTTTTAAAAGATCATGAATACGAAGGAAGTAGTGGAAAAGACGACGAAATAACTCGTATGGTAATTCGGGCAATTGAGAATGGTCATAAGATTTTACTCTTTTCACAATTTGTTGGTTACCTCAAAAACATCGGAGAAATTTTAAAGGAACATCAAGTGAAATACTGTTATCTAGACGGTTCATTGGATGAAAAAGAGCGTGCAGACCAAATTGATAAATTCCAATCCGATGAAACGGTTAGGGTGTTTCTGTTGAGTTTGAGAGCAGGCAATTCAGGGTTGAATTTAACCGCTGCGGATTATGTATTTTTGGCAGACCCCTGGTGGAATCCTTTTACCATGAAGCAAGCCGAAGATCGTGCTCATCGTATTGGACAGGAACGTGCAGTCATGAGTTATAAATTTATTACCAAGAATACCATTGAAGAGAAAATTTTAGCTTTACAATTAAAGAAAACCAAATTGGCTGAAAGCATCATTCCAGACGAAGATACCTTGTTAAATAACATCGATGTTGAAGAATTGGAAGAGCTTTTGAACTAATGTGGTTTTTGTGATTTAAATTGGCTCATTGATTGATTCTATTGTATTTGATTGCAAAAAATTGACCCAATATGTTGAGCCCTGAAACTAAATGGTATAAAGCACTTGAGCATTATCAGTTTTTGGAACCTCTCAAAAAGATAGTGCATTTTGTCAATGAAAGACGGTTATTGGTAAATGTTTATCCTCCTGAAAATCAAGTTTTTAATGCGTTTAATACCACCGATTTAGACCAAGTTCGGGTGGTGATAATTGGACAAGACCCCTATCATGGACCGAGACAAGCGCATGGATTCTGCTTTTCTGTACCAGACGGTATTCCAATTCCCCCCTCATTGAAGAATATTTATCAGGAATTGGAACTTGAATACGGAGTTCCTATGCCGAAATCAGGGAACCTTCAGCAATGGGCGGAACAAGGTGTATTTCTATTGAACACGTTGCTTACGGTTGAACATAATTCACCGTTGAGTCATTCAAATATTGGTTGGGAATCTTTCACCAGAATCTGTATTCAGCTGATTTCAAAACATCGGAATCATGTGGTCTTTATTTTGTGGGGAAGCCATGCGCAAAAGTTATCGCAATACATTGATTTGCAAAAACATTTGATCTTGAAAACGGTACATCCAAGTCCACTTTCTGCATACAGGGGTTTCTTGGGATGTAATCATTTTAAATTGGCGAATGACTACTTAATTAAACACAATCAGTTACCCATTGTTTGGAATTTCCAAGCTTGAAATTAAATGGTTAATTTTGTTGCGTGTCAGATCTTATTCAACCCGCAGATTATTTAATAAAAATCGATAACGCCTTGATTTATCAAGGAAAGATGCCTGTTTTGGAAAATATCAATCTTCGGGTTATGGAGGGTGAGTTTGTGTTTTTGGTGGGAAGAACGGGTTCTGGAAAATCATCGCTTTTAAAAGCACTTTACGGGGAATTGCCACTCATGAATGGCAATGCAGAAATTGCAGGTTTTCAATTGAAAGATATAAAGTCGCAACAAATTCCCTACTTACGTCGAAGTTTGGGAATTGTTTTTCAGGACTTTCAACTACTCATGGATCGCTCGGCTTTAGATAACTTGTTGTTTGTAATGCAAGCAACTGGTTGGAAGTCCAAGCAAGATATGAATAATCGCGCTCATCAAGTATTGAAAATTGTTGGGCTTGAAAGCAAAGGGTACAAATGGCCCAATGAACTTAGCGGAGGTGAACAGCAGCGTTTGGTAATTGCTCGTGCATTAATTAATAATCCCAAAGTAGTGTTGGCTGATGAGCCTACCGGAAGTTTAGATCCAACGGTAAGTGATGAGGTTATGGAATTGCTGCAGCACATTTGCACCGAAGGGACGGCAGTTTTAATGGCAACTCACGATTATCGTTTGATCCATAAATTCGGTGGGAGTATTTATGAGGTGAAAGACAAAACCGTGAATCCCGTTCCCGACGTGAATCATTTAAACTGGTAATTCAATTCCATTGGCTCAGAAAATAGGTATGTAACCCATGATTTTTCTAGTTGTTTCTTGTTTTCTGGGGATGGTTTTTCGGCCGACTTGACATCCACCGACACAGAATGGGATGGTGTTGATTTAGGTTTTAACGACTCCATACTTTGATTTTTTGAATTGGGTTCGTCGTTCTTTTTGTGAATGTATTTCTGCAAATTAGAGCGCTGAATACTTCGATCGTCGGAAATTATGATATACTGAACGTTTTGTTTTGGGGGAAGTGATTGCTTTTTTAAGAACGATATAAGTTCTTCGGTATTGTGAAAAAATCTTTGATCATATTTTATTTGTTGATTCTGATTGGATTTTTGTTTCGATTGAATTTTAGAAAGGATTTGGGTTCTTGATGTTCTTTTTAGAAATTGATATTCAGCGTAATTTTCAAAAAGAGCTGCGTTATCCGATATAAAATAACCTTTATATGGACAAGTAAAATAGTGTGTAACAGGTTGGGTAAAATTTTTATTTACCGAATTACAGTCAACGGTTATTTCATTGCATTGTTTGTTAACAGCAGCAAGATTTTGCGTAGAATACAAAGAATGTGGTAAAGTATAAACCGTTAAATTCCATATCAATAACATGAGCGGTAGGCCATTTATTTTAAATGGACTGTGTTGTATTTCCAATGGATTGCATTTAAAACAAATTATGGCTATAAAAAACGGAATGATTGCCATGAATTCCAAATTTCCAACGCTGTAAAGAGCAAAAAGCCATGTAACTATAAGGGAAAATAAGGGTCCCGAAATAGGTATTGACTTACGAAGAGGTAGGTTAATATGATAGTTGATGTATGGATTATTCCAGATGAATAACAAAAAAATCAATACAATACCAACCCAAATAGGCCAAGTATTGAGTAACTGGTATTGAATTTCACCATGAATTTGAATAAATACGCGAATGGTATTTATAAATCCGAAAAGGAGGTTTTTCCAATTGGGAACAGTTTGAACCAATCCTGCTTGAACGTCTTGAAAGAATACATTTTGAAAAGGTCGATTGTAGATTTTTGCAGCGAAATAATATCCCCCGAAAACCAACAAAAAAAATAAAAATAAATGCAGAAAGTGAGTTTTTTTAATAGAAATGTATTTATGTAAGTGTATGAATTTATTTGAAATAGGGGAGTAGTATGTGCTATTTTTTGGAACTGGATCTAAAATAAGCGGAATACAAATGAGTAAATATGTTTGATGAAAACCAACCGAAAGAGTATAAAAAAGGATGGAAGATAAAGATTGATTTCTGAGTTGAAAAAACCAACCAAGTAAAGTGAAGAATATGGGGAAAATATAGGTCTCATTTTCAGTGGAATACCGAATAAAAACGAAGCTGGAAGCCACGAATAAAATCCAATTAAATCTATATACTTCAGTGGCATTTCTGTACTCTTTGGTACTGTTTTGAGTTGGGCAACATGACATGAGAATTTGATTCAAAATCAACAAGGAAAATGCACTAAATATCGAATTTAAATAAACCCCAATTACAAGTACATCCGGATTAAACTGGAATAATTTCAACCCATTCCATACACCGAAAATCAAATATTTATGAAGTAAGTGATGCCCCGAAATCAAATCACCTTTCAGAATTTCACACGCATAACCATACGAGTCGCCGGTATATTCCTGAGGAAGAAAACATAATTTGATAACCAATAATCCAAGTATGAGTAGGTTTGTTATTGACTTCATAGTATATTCATAGAATGGATTATTCACGTCAAAACACGCATTTTTTTGCGAAAGTTGCAAAACAAATATGATTTATTTAAAGGGTTAAACGGGTTATTCCACTTTGTGTTTCTTTATCTTTGCATTTTTGTGAGAGCGTTAAATCATCATATCTTCAATTTGTTGTCGAAAGCGGCAGACTCCATGCGTATAGAAACATACGTGGTTGGGGGCTTTGTTCGTGATTTAATTCTAAAACGCGATAACAAAGATGTGGATGTGGTGGTCATTGGTAGTGGTGTAGATTTTGCTCAATGTTTTTATCATTTACTGCCCCAAAATGAAGCGCATATTGCTTATTTTAAAAACTTTGGAACGGCTCAGATAAAATATAAGGACTGGATCATTGAAATTATCGGAGCACGAAAAGAAAGTTATCGCAGAGATTCACGAAAACCCATTGTGGAGAATGGAAGCTTAGAAGACGATCAGAATCGAAGAGATTTTACCATCAACAGTTTGTATATCAGTTTGAATCAGGAAAATTATGGTGAGTTGTACGATCCGTTTAATGGTGTTCAGCATCTTCAAGACGGTATCATTAAAACGCCCACAGACCCGGATACTACGTTCTCTGACGATCCATTGCGCATGTTGCGTGCTATACGTTTTGCAGCACGATTGGGTTTTGAAATCGAAACTGAAACTTGGAATTCTATTTGTAGGAATGCACATCGTTTGGAAATTGTGTCTCAAGAACGAATTACCGATGAATTCAATGCCATGATCATGGGCACCAAACCATCGGTGGCTTTTGATTTGTTGTTGAAAAGTGGTTTGTTGCAGCAATTTTTTCCTGAATTTGTAAAATTGTTGGGTATTGAAACCATCGACGGAAAGAGCCATAAAGACAACTTCTACCATACAACTCAAGTATTAGACCAAATTTGCGAACTTACGGATAATTTGTGGTTGCGTTGGGCTGCCATTCTTCACGATATTGCTAAACCTCAAACCAAACGATTTGATCCGGAAGTGGGGTGGACGTTTCACGGTCACGAAGATCGAGGCTCCCGAATGGTAAAAGGAATTTTTAGAAGATTAAAACTACCACTTGACGAAAAATTGAGATACGTAGAAAAGTTAGTGGCCATGCATCTTCGTCCTATTGTGCTTTCCAAAGAAATTGTGACGGATAGCGCTGTGCGTAGGTTAATTGTTGAAGCAGGTGATGATGTGGGTGATCTTTTATTATTGTGTCAAGCCGATATTACAAGCAAAAACAAGGTCAAAGTGGCCAAGCACATCGAGAATCTCAAAAAAGTTGAAGAGAAAATTCAGGAAGTTCTAGAAAAAGATGAATTGAGAAATTTTCAACCGGTTTTAACGGGGAATCATATTTTAGAGCGATATGATATTGTTAATCCTCGACATATTGGTGATATTAAAAATCATGTGAGGGAAGCAATACTCGATGGTTTAATTACCAATAATTTGGATGAGGCGTTTAAAATTGCGGATGAATTCATAATCGAATTGAATGTGCGCAAAAAGTTATTGTAATTTAGTGGAAGTCTTACTTCTATAATCGAGCCTCACTTCTATAACCGAGCCAAAATTAAATAATCGAAGCCCCAAAGAATTAAGCAAAAATCCGCTAAATAACCCAATAGTGGGCATTAATTCTCAAAAAATGCGATTTATTACAATTCACATTAGAAAGTACGTGTATTTTTTTCGATTTTTGCAGCATTATGTTGCTTCTTTCTAACATCCGAAATAACAAAGAAAATCTTATTGAACGTTTAAACATTCGTGGCTTGAATGGTCAAGAACTCATTCAACGTGCAGAAGTATTAGATGAGCAGGCTCGAAACATTCGTACTGAAATGGAAAAAGCGCAAGCTCAAAGTAACGCTTTGAGTTCGCAGGTAGGTGCATTGATGAAGGAAGGAAAGAAAGAAGAAGCTGACAAAATTAAGTCTGAAACCGTTTCATTGAAAGAAACGATTAAAACATTAGCAATTGACGTTGAAGCGAAAGAATTAGAATTAAAAAACTATCTGTTAACCATCCCCAATACGCCTGATTTATCGGTTCCTGCTGGTAAATCGGCGGAAGATAATTTAACGGTATTGACGCATGGAACAGCAGTTGAACTTTCAGATTCAGCCATACCTCATTGGGAATTGGCTTCGAAATATGATATCATTGATTTTGAATTGGGAGTTAAAATTGCAGGTGCCGGATTTCCAGTTTATAAAGGTAAAGGTGCCATTCTACAACGTGCTTTGATCCAGTTTTTCTTGAACGAAGCAGGCCGTAACGGTTATGTGGAAATTCAACCTCCATTGATGGTAAATGCCGATTCAGGGTATGGAACAGGACAATTGCCCGATAAAGAAGGTCAAATGTATCATGTAACGGTAGATGATTTGTACTTGATTCCCACTGCAGAAGTCCCAGTAACCAATATTTATCGTGATGTGATTTTAAATGAATCTCAATTACCCATCAAAAATTGTGGTTATACCCCATGTTTCAGAAGGGAGGCGGGTAGTTATGGCGCACATGTACGAGGATTGAATCGCTTACACCAATTTGATAAAGTGGAAATTGTTCAAATTGTAAAACCAGAAGATAGTTATCAAACCTTAGAAAACATGTCGGAATATGTTCAATCTTTATTGCAAAAGTTGGGATTGCATTATCGAGTGTTGTTACTATGTGGTGGCGATATGGGATTCACCAGTGCTAAAACCTACGATATGGAAGTTTGGAGTCCCGCACAAAAAATGTGGTTAGAATGTAGTTCTGTAAGTAATTTCGAAACCTATCAAACCAACCGATTGAAGTGCAGATACCGAAATGCTGAAGGTAAAACCGAATTAGCACATAGCTTGAATGGTAGTGCACTTGCATTGCCCCGAATTGTGGCAGCATTGTTAGAAACGTATCAAACCGAACAGGGAATTGTGGTTCCAGAAGTGCTACGTCCTTACACAGGCTTTGATATTATTAATTAAATAGATACACGATCGATTTTGATGCCAGATGTTAATTAGGTGCGTGATCGATTGAATATAATATCCATTAAACTGAGCAACATCTATTAAAATAGAGAATTTGACTAAAGGATTAGCGAAATTGTGAATGACATACAAAAGCAAACCATTGTATAATTTTAATTGACATTTTAAATATAACCAACCTGTGAACCCATTGCCTACATTTGATTTTGAAAAAGACTATTCAATCGAAGAGCTTCTTCAATCTGTTATTGCAATTAAAGAGCTTC
>CAZQFZ010000026.1:0-1907 GCA_964592635.1 uncultured Rhizobium sp. | reverse complement strand
AAAGACTATTCAATCGAAGAGCTTCTTCAATCTGTTATTGCAATTAAAGAGCTTCCCAACCAACTTGCAAAAGTTATTACCGGTTTAACCGATGAAGATGCAAGCAAGCAGTATCGCGAAGGTTCATGGACAGTTCGCCAAATTATTCACCATTTAGCCGATTCTCACATGAATGCTTTTATTCGTACTAAGCATTTATTAACCCAAGATTCAGATTCATTCCAGCCCTATGATCAGGATCTTTGGAACGATTTAATGGATAAAGATTTCAACCATGAAGCGAGTTTTATGATTGTTTTGGGAATTCACCAACGTTGGAGTTTAATGTTGTTGGAGTGTCTTAAACAACCTGAAAAGTATCTGGCATTATCTGCATATCATCCAGAGCATAAAAAAAATATTTCATTGGCTCAATTGATCGCCTTGTATGGTTGGCATGGTTTTCACCATGTTTTACAAATACAAGAAGCGCTAAAAAAGTAACTGTGTTGGTGAAATACCCACGATAATGCAGTAATTTTGCAATATAATGGGTTATTACAATAACATATTAGAAACCATTGGCAATACGCCTTTGGTTAAGATAAATACAATTACAAAGGATCTTCCTTGTACCGTTTTAGCCAAGGTGGAAACTACCAATCCCGGAAATTCGATCAAAGATCGAATGGCGTTGAAAATGATCGAAGACGCTGAAAAAAAAGGTCTTTTAAAACCCGGTGGCGTTATCATTGAAGGCACTTCTGGAAATACGGGAATGGGATTGGCCATTGCAGCAGTAATTAAAGGTTATCGTTGCATTTTTACCACTACCGACAAGCAAAGCAAGGAAAAAGTAGATGCTTTAAAAGCATTTGGTGCGGAAGTAATTGTTTGTCCTACTGATGTTGAACCCGAAGATCCTCGCAGCTATTATTCGGTGTCCACTCGTTTGGCCAACGAAATTCCCAATGCTTGGAAACCCAATCAATATGATAACTTGAGTAATTCTCAAGCGCATTACGAGCAAACTGGTCCAGAAATTTGGGAACAGACCGAAGGGAAAATCACCCACTTAGTGGTTGGGGTCGGAACCGGAGGCACCATTTCAGGTACTGCTCGATATTTGAAAGAGAAAAACCCCAATATCCAAATAATTGGTATTGATACCTACGGATCGGTTTTTAAAAAGTATAAAGAAACCGGAATTTTTGACAAAAACGAGATTTATCCATACATCACTGAAGGAATAGGTGAAGACTTTTTACCAGCCAATGTGGATTTTTCTTTGATTGATCATTTTGAAAAGGTAACCGACAAGGATGCAGCCGTTATGACCCGCAGAATCCCCAGAGAAGAAGGGATTTTTGCTGGAAACAGTGCAGGTTCTGCTATGGCTGGATTGATGCAAGTTTCTTCAAAATTCAAGACAGGCGATTTAGTGGTGGTTATTTTTCACGATCATGGAACCCGTTACTTGGGTAAAATGTTCAATGAAGATTGGATGCGCGATCGAGGATTCCTTCCCGAGAAACCCAAATTAACAGCATTAGACTTGATTCAAAGTCATAAGGATTATCCATTGGTTTCCATTAAGGAACATGAATTATGCAATGCAGCATTTAAAAAGATGCAGCAATTCAATATTTCACAGCTTCCTGTAGTAAACGAAAAAATGGAATTTGTGGGTTCTATCGACGATAATTATCTGTATAAAACCTTGTTGGAAAATTCCGCTTTAATGGAATCCCCCGTAAATGAATTAATGCAAAAACCTTATCCCATAGTGTCGTTTTCAGACAGCATTGACTCGATTTCAAAACGAATCAACGAAAGTAATAATGCTTGTTTATTCATGGATATGGGTGGGAACTGGCATATTATTACCAAACAAGATATTATTCAAGCTTTAGCCCATGTTTAAAACA
>CAZQFZ010000025.1:0-26880 GCA_964592635.1 uncultured Rhizobium sp. | reverse complement strand
TAACGGATTCACTTTGCGTTAGCTTTAATCAATTTTGGGGTTGCAAAAATAGTAATTTTTTTATTGGATAACAAGATATCCACAACTTTTTTTTGAAACTAATTCTTTAGACAGATAAATTTCATGTTAAATTAACTACTACCAATCGTCTTCGTCTGGCACATATGGCGCTTTTAAAGAAGCCTTCAGACCTTCAACAATCGACTTCACTTCCTTGTCTGCCGCCAATAAATACTTGTCACTCGTTTCATATCCGCGTTTGGCTTTCATATAAAACTCGTGATACGTTTTAACCTGAGTGCTGTTCAAACCTTGTGGCAACAACGTATGAGCAAAATTACCGAATTGATATTTATATCGAGATTCCTTGAAACGCAAAACCAAAACATAATCCAAATCTCCATTTCTAGATTTTGAATTATTTCCATTTTGAATCACCATCGGAACTTTTACCTTCAAATAAATCAACGAATTCGGCTTTTCTTCAACCACAAATTTTTTATAGTCTTTTTTACCATATCGCTTCATCAAGTAGCGCTGTGCGCGCACAAACAAACTATCTTCAGTGCACGTCTCGCATTCTTCATCCTCAACGATTCCTTCATAAAATATAAGTTCACGCAATGAATCATACGGCGGAACGAATCGTACATATGGCTTTTTCTTTATTCCCTGAGATTCACCCGTACCACCTTCATTGGATCCCCCACTCCATCCACCTACATCTCCCGCTCCAGTAGAATCCGTCTTTGAGGTTGCGTCTTTGTCTTCTTCACCACTTCCCCATTGCGCCCCCGATTCTCCAAAAGAAATCAAGAACAACCCAACAAGTAAAACACGCATTATCACGTGCATTCCTTTTCTCAAATCTTTATTCGCCTGATTCAATGTCTTCTTCAATCTGATTAATTCTGCGAATATACTATAGAAATATAAAAACAAAACCGAAATATCGAACGGTTTTCCAATTTCATCTATTAATTCCTCAATTCAACCTCTGTCCCTTAGGAAATCTTCCTTTACTAAAAATCCTTCCCGCTGGACGTCCTTTGCGTAACTCCTTTTGTTCTTCTTCCGATAAATGTATTACCCGTTGGCATTCTTCACAACAGCATTTCTCGTATTTCTCCGCACATTCTTCGCATTGAATGAATAACAAATGACAACCCGTATTTGCGCAATTTATATGAACATCAGCTGGTTTTCCACATTGATGACATTCCGACAAAATATCTTCTGAAACGCGTTCATGTAAACGCTGGTCAAAAACAAAATTTACGCCTTTAAACTTGTTCTCTAAAGCATTCTCTCTAACCTGTCGCACATAATTAATAATGCCACCCTTTAAATGATAAACTTCATTAAACCCATTATGTCGCATCCAAGCACTTGCTTTCTCACATCGAATTCCTCCAGTGCAATACATTAAAATCCGCTTGTCTTTATCTTCCTGATATTTATCAATTACATTTTTGAGTTCATCACGAAATGTATCAACATCCGGACATTCCGCATTCTCAAATCGCCCAACTTCACTTTCATAATGATTCCGCATATCAATAACTACCGTATTGGGATCTGTTAAGGCTTGATTCCAATCGTTCGCCTCCATGTATTTTCCTGTATCTGAAGGATTAAAAGTGGGATCTTCTATACCGTCGGCTACTATTTTATGACGGACCTTAATATCCAATTTAATAAATGCCTTTTGATTTTCTTCTATTGCTGTATTTAAACGAATTCCATTTAAAAAATCAATTGAATATAGCTTGTTCTTAAATTCTTCAAAATGTACTGAAGGCAGTGCAATTTGAGCGTTTATACCCTCTTCGGCAATATAAACTCGACCAACTACCTCTAAAGGGGTCCAATCAACAAATAATTGATCTCTAAAATCTTTGGGCTGGGGGATAGAATAATAACGATAGAATGAAATTGTGGTATAAGGACGCGTATCAGCTTCCATTCTTCGCTTTAACTCCTCCCTACTAACGATGTTTCGCAATAACATGGCAGGTATGAATGTTAAATTTTATGATGCAAATTTAGACAAAATCTTACACAAATCCTTATATACCGAACCTTTAAAAATCAAACAGGTCGCCCAATATGAGCGACCTGTTATTATGAGGAAGTACAAAAATCCCTCGAAATATCAATTATCTTTTAATGACGAACCATCATCTTGGTAGTAAAGTTTACAGTATTTGATTTCACTGTAACCATATACATTCCTGAAGTCCAATCGATTGTACTGATCTCAGCTTTACCATTTGACATAGATGACTCATATACAACCTGTCCAGCAAGATTTGATACAGAAATCTGAGCAACTTCACCACGCAATACATCAGAATGGATGTGGAACAAATCATTGGATGGATTAGGGTAAACTAAAACGTTGTTATCAACACTTTCCGTAGATGCCATAGCCACTACGAAATTCTCAGATTGCAATACTTCTTTAGTTGTTGCATCCTGAACAAAAACTACAACTTTCAAATCATCCCAAGTTTCTACACTGTTCTCAGTAGCATCTTTGATGTGTTGAGCTGATGTTCCATCCAATGGCAAACGGTAATTACCATTGAAAGTCCATGACAAAGTTTTATCTACATCAACATCTTTTGTCAAACCACTCAATGCCATACCTGTACTGTTTGGCATCATTTTCTTCATTACATCTTCAAACTGAGTTTCTCCGTTTGATTTTTTGTTTTTGTAAGTTACACCCTCAACAATTACCGCAAATAATTTCAGATTATTGGAAGCGATATCCGCAGCAGGAGTTAATTTAATGTTTGCGGTGATGGTATTTTTCCAAGTATTGATGGCGGTACCAGAAATTTCAATAAAGGATGGTTTTGCTTGATACTGATCATACAATGCAGTAGTAAATGAATTCGCATTCTCATCCCATCCACCATCAATTTCCATACGAGGAACTGAGTTAATCGCATAGTAATTCATACGGTCGCGAGACTCTTGAGTACAATATGGATCACCGGTTCCTGGGAAATAAACCTGATATTTAATGGTTGAATGGTCAGTTCTTCCATCTACTACATTCAAGTAATTTGCGTTACCTGGTGCACATGGAGGACAAGTTGAAGAAGTGTAAATTTCGTTCAAAATCTTACGCTTAATCCACTTATCCAAAACATTAACTGCTACAGATGCCGAATTTTTACCGAACGTATCGGCTGTTGAATTAACTGAATTCACCTTTACTACTACTGTATATTTACCTAAAGCAGAAGGATTCCACTTAGTGGGGAATGTTAATTCTGAACTGCTTCCGCTAGCCAAGTTTAATCCAGTTATATCCTCAGTTACTTCACTACCACCATTTAAACTATAAGTTGCATTGATAGATGTGATTGCTTTTCCACCTGTATTCTTGATGTTAAACTTCAATGAATAAGGTGCGTTTGTATTCTTCAAAAACTCTTCCAAGTTAACACTATTCACTGTTGCATCGTTATCCAACAACGTTCCTGGTGAAAAAGTATAATACACATTATCCGCAGTTGTGGGATCGTTTGTAGCTAACATGGCGTAATTTGGAGAACCATTTACACTAACAGCTGTGCTACCATCGATTTGAACACCAACAGTCAATTTGGTTTTGTTAGAACATGCAGTTTGACCATTTACGCAATTAGAACGCTGATCTACAATGTGAATGTTATTTGTTCCTTCTTCCAAAACGATTGACATGTAAGCCCAACCGTTCAAAAGGTTCGCTTCAGTGCAAGAAGCATACATAATCCAATGCTGGCGATTAGGAGCTGTACCAAAAGTTTTTGTAACTATGTAGTCACCAGACAATTTTGCTTCCACACCCCAAATAACAACAGACTGATTTGGAATGCTCGCACTAGGCAAAGCAGCTGGAGTTGCAGAAGGGCATGCTGCCGAACTTCCCACATCAAAAGTCACAATACCAGTAGAACCAATTTTATATTGGGTAACCGCAGTACCATTGAATTTAAAGTTGAAAGGAATGTTTTGAGCTGCGCTCCATGTTTGAGATTGAGGTCCCGTTACTACGGTTGTCCAACCTGCAGCTAAACCACCTCCTGGAGGGTATTCAGCATCAGAATTCAATGATCCTGGGTTTCCAGTGCTTGCACCAGGAACTTGATAGTAACCTGTTTGGGCATTCAAACCCAAAAAAGCAGCACCGATTGCAGTTAGTAATAATTTTTTCATAGTAATTGTGTCAATTAGGCAAATGTAGAAGATTTTTTTTAATCCACTTCGATTTCTATCAAAAAATCTCTTTTTCTAATTGACCCAAAATAGCGCTCACCTCATCAGCCGAATTGGCACCAACTAACAACGTACGATACTCCTTAAAATGTGGAATTCCTTTAAAATAATTCGCATAATGCCTGCGCATTTCTACCACACCTACTTTCTCCCCTTTCCATTCAATCGACTTTTCAAAATGGAGCTTGCACACCCGCAGACGTTCTAAAAAATTAGGCCCTTCTAGTGTTTCACCCGTTGCTAAAAAGTGTTTAATCTCCCTAAATACCCAAGGATAACCGATACTTGCTCTACCTATCATGATCCCATCCACTCCAAAACGATTTCTGTATTCCTTTGCCTTTTCGGGGGAATCAATATCACCGTTTCCAAAAATGGGAATATGCATTCGAGAATTCTCCTTGACTTTGCCAATTAGCGTCCAATCCGCTTCTCCCTTATACATTTGAACTCGAGTTCTTCCATGTATCGACAACGCTTGGATTCCTACATCTTGCAATCGCTCGGCCACCTCAACAATATTCTTGGTTTGTTCATCCCAACCCAATCGAGTTTTCACCGTAACAGGCAAGTGAGTAGCTTCAACTATAGCTTTGGTCATGGCTACCATTTTCTCCGGATTGGTTAAAATACCTGCTCCCGCACCTTTACATGCCACCTTCTTTACAGGACAACCATAGTTTATGTCTATCAAGTCTGGATTCACTTGAGTAGCAATTTTGGTTGCTTCAACCATCGATTCAATATCAGATCCAAAAATTTGAATTCCGATAGGACGTTCGTACTCAAAAATATCCAGTTTTTGTAAACTTTTTGCGGCATCTCGAATCAACCCTTCACTGCTTACAAATTCAGTGTACATAAGGTCTACACCTTGTTCCTTGCACACAAATCGAAATGGAGGATCACTCACATCTTCCATAGGTGCTAACAAGAGTGGAAATTCTCCAAGTACTATGTCGCCAATTTTTACCAACTTTGTGCAAAATTACAAAGAATGTCCACTTCAAATGTTAATCCCATAAAAAAACCCTTAATGAATCTTTGGGGGATCGCTTTTCTACTCCTTTTTATCCTGGTTTTTCAATTAGTAGGATATGGTGTTTCTATTTTTATACTAAGTAATTGGTTCGATGTTTCTTCCGACCTGATAAGTACACTTTCCACAAATCCCGATGGCAGCGCATTATCGATCAATATTGCTCGTTTTTCCAATTTAATCCAATTTATCTGTTACATGGGAATTCCGGCACTACTCTTCACGTTGACCAACCGAGTTTCTTTCACCTTTTTCGGGGGATACAACCAATCCGTTTCGGCGCGTAAAGTCACTTGGTCCATTATCATGGCGCTAGCCGCATTACCCGTAGTGGCTGTACTTACCGAATGGTCAAAACACTTCCCATGGCCAAGTGGTATGTTGAGCATTGGACGAAGACTGTTGGAACAACGAACTTCCATTTTCGAAAACATGTTGGACATGTATCACTGGCAGGAATTGATATTTTGTATTTTCCTTCTCGCTGCTTTACCCGCTTTTCTGGAAGAATATCTTTTTAGAGGAATTATTTTAAAAGTGGGAGAAAGTCAATATAAAAAACAACGAACCGCCATAATTTTTCAAGCATTTGTCTTTTCTCTGCTCCATTTCTCCATTTTTGAATTTTTAGGGATATTCATGATGGGAGCTATATTTGGATGGGTAGCTCAAAGAAATAATTCCCTCTGGTACAATACCATTGCACATTTTGTATTCAATGGAATTACTGTGATAGCACATTATTACTTTCAACGCAATTTCGAAAAAACAGGCATCCACTTTGAATTAGATACCATAATCACGAATTTTTCTATGGCCATCCCCGCATCATTATTATTGGGAATGTCTGTTTACCAGCTATCCCGTCCCGAAAAATCAAAATTCAAGTAAATTTCCTGTAAGAATAAATTTTTCTCACCCACTTCGTTATTCACCCACTTCGTTATCCAAACATGAACCCAATATGTTTCCAACAAACAAACTCACAACGTTTTAAATAAATAGATACCCCGTTTTTTGACAAAACCAATACCCTTTAACCAATAAACCCAACTCCATTCTTAAACGATATGAATAATTTCATCCTACGAATCATCAGCGGTTCAGCAATGATAGCCGTCATTTTCATTTTAATATTCTTGGGGAAAACCACAGGTACATACCTTTTAGCTAATATCATCGGTGTATTTTCCATGTTAGAATACTTCAAATTGAAGAGCGTGATTAACAAAGCAGTAATTATCGCCAATATGGGTTTGTTTATTGGAATTATATTCACATTAGCAGCCCATTTCCCCTATTTTGGTTTTACTAACATTCAATTGGTTGTGGGTATTTTTATGGGATATCTTGTTTTTTTCGGGGTTCTTCTATGGATTTATCGAAAGCAAGTTAGTGTTCTTACACAACTATTCGCACAGCTTTATATTAGCCTGCCCCTGGCTTGCTTTTTGCTGATCCCAACTCAAGGATTCAAATTCCCATTTAATCCTGAAATCGACTTTAATCCTAACCTAGCCCTGATGCTTTTCATTTTAGTTTGGTCGAGCGATTCTTGGGCTTATGCCGCGGGAAAATTATTGGGCAAAACCAAGTTAGCACCCAGTATTTCTCCCGGCAAAACATGGGAAGGATTTTTAGGCGGAGCCTTGTTAACTGCTCTTACTTCTTATGCATTTAATCACTACGTGCTCGATTCAACCAGTCAATTCACAGACATTAATGCTATTATTCTGGGTTTATTCATTGCTACTTTTGGTACCTTGGGTGATTTATTCGAAAGCTCTTTGAAACGAAAAGCTGGCGTAAAAGACAGTGGTAATATAATACCTGGACACGGTGGCATGTTGGATCGATTCGACGCATTTTTATTCGCTTCTGTCGTAATGTTCTTGACAATTTGGCTCCTTAAATAGAGTATTTACATTTTTCGGAACCAAATCACGAGGTTCCAATTGTTTACAATCGATTTTATTTCAATTCGTTCGGCGATTAAAACGGCAATTGCACATTGATGTAAGCCTCCATTGATATTGCTTAAAAAACGCAAATAATCCATTTCCCATTTCGCTTTTAATTTGGTAATTTTGCCATAATTTATGAGCAAGCAAGACACCTCCTTTTTGCAAAACGCAGATCCTTCTGCCATTGATCATTTGTATCAACAATACCAAAGTGATAAAGACAGCGTAGATTTCGGTTGGAGAAAGTTTTTTGAAGGTTTCGATTTAGGAACTCAAAAGTATGAAAATGGAGGAATTGTGTCGGAAGATGCAATAAAGGAAATTCATGTCTTGAATTTGATCAATGCCTACCGTCAACGAGGGCATTTGTTTTCTCAAACTAATCCCATCCGCCAAAGAAGGACCTATACACCTACATTGGAAATCGAAAACTTCGGTTTAGAAAATGCCGATTTAGAAAAAACGTTCAATGCTGGCATTGAAGTTGGCTTAGGTGCGGCTAAACTTAAGGATATCGTTGAAAAGCTAAAGAAAACTTATTGCGGTTCTATCGGATGTGAGTTCACCTATATCCGTGACCCTCGAAGAAGAAATTGGTTGCAAGAACGTTTTGAAAAAACACAAAATACTCCAGATTTAACTATCGACGAAAAACGTCATTTCTTGGGCAAAATTAATCAAGCTACCGTATTCGAAAATTTCCTTCACAAAAAATACATCGGTCAGAAAAGATTCTCTTTAGAAGGACTTGAAGCTTTAATTCCTGCTCTAGACGCCGTTATTCAATACGGTTCTGGTTTGGGTGTAGAAGAATTCGTTTTGGGGATGGCACATCGCGGTCGTTTGAATGTACTTGCAAATATTTTTAATAAAACCTACGCACAAATATTTTCTGAATTTGAAGGAAAAGTATTTCAAGGTGGAGATTTTGACGATTTTGAAGGGGATGTAAAATACCATTTGGGTTACAGTGTAGATGTTGAAACAGCCGCTGGTAAACAAGTGCATTTGCGCTTGGCAGACAACCCCTCGCATTTGGAAGCGGTTAATCCTGTAGTAAAAGGATTGGTTAGAGCCAAATTAGATGAAAAATATAACAACGACGTAAACAAAATCTGTCCAATATTAATTCATGGCGATGCAGCAGTTGCAGGGCAAGGAATCGTTTATGAAGTAGTTCAAATGAGTGGACTTGAAGCATATTATGTTGGAGGTACCATCCACATGGTTACTAATAACCAAATTGGATTTACCACCAACTATTTAGATTCTAGAACCTCAACCTATTGCACAGACGTTGCAAAGGTAACTTTGTGTCCAGTTTTACACGTAAATGCCGACGATTTAGAAGCAGTTGTACATGCTGTTAAATTGGCAATGGCGTATCGAAATGAATTTAATTCCGATATTTTCATCGACCTTTTAGGATATCGCAAGTACGGACATAACGAAGGTGACGAACCTCGTTTCACTCAACCTGAACTTTACAAATTAATCGATAAACACCCGAATCCCAGAGAAATATACAAACAACAACTATTATCTCGTGGCGAAATCGATGCTGCTTTAGCCAAAGAAATGGAAACCCAATTCCAATCTTTGTTGCAAGAGAAATTTGAAGAAGCTAAAGGTGAGTTCAAACCTTCTCCTACTGCAATCAAAAACACTTGGGAAGGTTACAAACATCCTGGAGTGAAAGACATTCAGATCCCAGCAAAAACTGCTGTTGATTTAAATACACTGAAAGAGGTTGGGGATGCAATAGCTACTATTCCAGCAGATATTCAACCAATCAAAAAAGTTCAAAGTCTTTTCGCCGATCGTAAAAAAATGATCGATAACGGCACCATCGATTGGGCAATGGGTGAACTTCTTGCTTATGGTACTTTATTAAACGAAGGACACAACGTAAGAATTGTAGGACAAGACGTTGAACGCGGAACTTTTTCTCACCGACATGCCGTTATTAAACAAGAAATCGGTGAACAAGAATATGTTCCTCTTCAAAATATTGCTACAAACCAAGGTAAATTCAACGCTTATAACTCATTATTGAGCGAATATGCTGCATTAGGTTTTGAATACGGTTATAGCACCACTACCCCAAAACACTTGACCATTTGGGAAGCACAATTTGGAGATTTTGCCAATGGCGCTCAAATCATGATTGACCAATTCATCGCATCTGCGGAAGCAAAATGGAGCAAATTCAGTGGTTTAACCATGTTATTACCACACGGTTATGAAGGACAAGGTCCTGAACACAGTTCTGCTCGTTTAGAACGTTTCTTACAACTGTGTGCAGGAACCAATATGCAGGTTTTAAATTGCACAACACCTGCAAATTTATTCCATGCGTTACGTAGACAATTGAAAAGAGATTTTACCATGCCTTTGGTGGTTATGAGTCCAAAGTCATTGCTGCGCCATCCTAAATGTGTGAGTACATTAAATGATTTGAGTGAAGGTCAATTCCAAGAATTAATCGACGACAATCATGTTGCTTCAAAAGTGCGAAGAGTCGTATTATGTTCTGGTAAAATTTATTATGATTTGCTTGCAGAAAAGGAGCAAAATCAGCACAATGATGTTGCTGTAATTCGTATTGAACAATTATATCCATTACCAGAATGGAAACTAGAAGAGATCTTTGCCAAATATCAAGGTGCTGAATTTGTATGGGCTCAAGAAGAGCCTAAAAATCAAGGCGCATGGTTGCATTTACACCGTTATGACTTCCCTGTTGCTTTGAGATACATCGGCAGAAAGAGCAGTGCTAGCCCTGCTACTGGATTCAAAAAAGTACACGATGCCGAACAAGCAGAAATCGTGGCTCAAGCATTTGCTTAAGCCACGATTTTATATAGTTTTATTGCCAATTCACTACTTGTCCGAAGTAGATAATTAGGTTTTCTCAGCAACTAACCTCCAGAAATCATTCCTCCCGCAATTCAAATAGTGCCACATTCTCAACATGATGAGTATGTGGAAACATATCCACCGGCTGAATTTTTACTAATTGATACTTTTCATTTAATAGTTTGGCATCTCTAGCTTGAGTTGCAGGATTGCAACTAACATATACAATTCTTTGTGGTTCTGACTCTAAAATGCGTTCCACAACAGATGTATGCATACCTTCTCTTGGAGGATCCGTTATGATTACATCGGGCTTTCCATGAATACCAATAAATTCCTCGGTTAATATATCCTTCATATCCCCTGCAAAGAAATCACAATGCTGAATTCCATTGATTTCTGCATTGATTTTAGCATCCACAATTGCTTCTTCCACATATTCGATTCCAATTACTTTACGTGCCCTGTCTGCTACATAAAGTGCAATACTTCCAGTTCCAGTGTACAAATCGTACACCAATTCAGTTCCTGTTAGATTTGCATAAGACGCAGTGATATCATACAATTCCTTGGCCTGATCGGTATTAGTCTGGAAAAAACTTAATGGATTAATTCGGTACTCCTTATCACCTAACCACTCTGTTAAATAGGGCAATCCTGCATAAGTATTAACCGTACAACCAGACAATGTATCATTCATCTTCTCATTCACCACATACACCAACGATAAAATATTCTTAAATGTACTGTGGATATACGACATTACCCCATCAATAATATCTTGATCGGGATAATAAAAAGAAACCAGTACCATCCATTCACCTTTGGAATTACAGCGAAACATAACGTTGCGCATCATTCCTTCATGTTTTTGGATATCGTGATACGAAATACCTTGTTCATCACAATACGCCTTAATTCCGCGTTGAATTTCATTGACATATTCGGGCATTAAATGACAAAACTCAATATCCAATAACTTACTGAACTGACCAGGCATGTGAAATCCTAAAGCCCTTGGATGATTTTCTACTTCCGGATTGTAATCTACCAACCATGCCCTTTCACTGAAAGTTAGCTCTAATTTGTTTCGATAACCCCTTGTTTTAGCACTTCCTTTAATAGGCTCTACTTGAAACCCCTCAATGCCACCTAAGCGTTCCAAGGCATCAACAACTTGTTGTTGCTTGAATGCCAATTGATCGGGATAATCCAAATGTTGCCATTTACATCCACCACAAAGGGTAAAATACTCACAGAATGGTTCAATACGTTGCTCCGATTTTTTATGGAAGCGAATAATCTGGCCTTCCATAAAGTTCTTTTTTTTCTTTACAACACGAACATCTACTATATCCCCAGGAGCAGCATACTTAACAAAAACAACTTGATTATCGTTTCGTCCAATTGCATGTCCCTCAGCACCCGCACTCACAATTTCAAGTCCTTCTATGAACTTGTGCAACTTTGCTCTTCTCGCCATTAATTAGCCTTTTTTCGCTTGGATAGCCATATCCAAAATAGTGATAAAATCTGCTGGCGGCAAATACCCGGGTTGAACGTATCGCTTCTCATCTTTTCCTGGATTTGTCCAAAAAATCGTAGAAGGGTAACCCGAAACTTGACCATTTCCGATGTACTGCAACAATTCGGCTGACTTCATTTTCTTATCTGCGAATGCAAAATTTTCATCCAATTCAGGATTCAACTTAACACAAACAAACGACTGATTTAGTTTGGTAATTACCGCTTCATCTGTGTAAGTCTTTTTATCCATTACTTTGCACCAACCGCACCAATCGGTATATGCATCGACCAGAATTATTTTATTCTCTGCAACAGCTTTTTTATATCCTTCATCAAAACGATACCATTTTAACTCTTTTGAAACAGGTTCAGTTGAAGTAGCATTGCTCACTTCTAAGCTGCTTGTTGGTTCAGAATTCATATTTTGAGACAGACTGCTCGTATCTGAAGATTTAGATTCCAAAGAATTGGAATTACTACACGCCTGTAACTGTGAAGATAATGCAACCAGTACTACTGGTAAAAAATTTAACTTTTTCATAATTTTTACTTTTTACAATTTAAAACAATAAAGCAGAAAGCTTCGGTAATGATTGTCACATTCGATGAACGTTCTATTTTCTGAGACAATCCAATAACGAGCGAATCAAAAAAATATTTCACAATCATAAAAAACTTACTTAATAGTATGATAATCAATTAACTTTAAGCTTTGTTTTAAAGCTAATATCCAATGCTTTCACACTGTGAGTAATGGAACCAACACTTATAAAATCAACTCCCGTTTTAGCAAAATCAGCAATGGTTGCGAGCGTAATTCCGCCAGAAGACTCTGTTTCACACTTCCCAGAAACCAGTTTTACCGCTTTCAAGGTCAATTCCGGTGTAAAATTATCAAACATGATTCTATCCACACCCGCATTCAATGCCTCGCTCACTTCTTCCAAATTTCTAGTTTCTACTTCAATCTTAAGACTTAAATCGTGCCTTTTTAAATACTCTTTGGTACGTGCAACAGCAACGGAAATTCCCCCAGAGGAATCCAAGTGATTATCTTTGAGCATAACCATATCATACAGACCCATGCGATGATTATACCCACCGCCTTGTAAAACCGCCCATTTTTCAAACATTCTCAACCCGGGGGTAGTCTTTCTGGTATCCAATATTCGAACCGATGTGCCCTTTACCAATTCAACAATACTTCTAGTTTGAGTGGCGATACCGCTTAAGCGCTGCATTAAATTCAACATCAATCGCTCGCCTTTCAATAAGGAATGTAATGACCCTGTTGCTGTACCTAATACAGTACCTTTTTTCAGATAATCACCATCCTGATAAAATGAAACAAACTCCACGTATGGATCTAAAAATTCAAAAAACGCAATAGCCATTTCCAACCCAGCTACAACTCCATCATCTTTGAGAATTAATGTGGATTCTCCTAAAGCTTCAGGTTCTATGGAAGCAAGCGACGAAAAATCGCCGCCCCCCACATCTTCGTTCAACCAAAGTCTATAACATTCAAACGCTTCTGAACTCCTAAAATCCATTTTGGTCTTAATTGATTTTATGGCTTAGAAATTTGTGTTGCCGCCGTTCTTCCATCAGCAGAACGAATCAACAATAAGTAGTTACCCGAACTCCAATTCGAACCATCAATAGAAGTATTACGCTCTTTCAATTTCTTCTCAAATACCGTTCTTTCGAAGAAATCCACAACATAAATCGTTACTTCATCCCCCGAAAAAGACGACAAATCCACGTTAAAAATCGATGCAGATGGATTCGGATATACCGCAACTCCAACTTCCTTTGATAGTAATTTTGAAGATGAAGTTTTAATTGGCTCACATAATCCCGATTTATTGTAAGTCATGGTAGAAAAATCAATATAACAAGCCCAACTAGGATGATCGATAAATGGATTGCGGTTATTTTGAACAGAGAACTGAGCGATGTATTCATGTCGAGCAATTTCCCAGTTCGTAGGTGGATATTTTAAATTCCAACGTTTCAGTACATACTGATCTTGCATTTCATTCGTTGCCATATTTGAAGTTGGAATTGTAAACGGTTTTGCTTCCGTATTATAAGTAGCACATATATAAAAATTAGCTCTCGCCACTTCGCCTTTTACCTCGTCACGGGGCTCGTAACAGAAGTTGCCTGCGCTATCTTTCCCATAAGTTCCACCCCAAAACTTGGATATAACCGTTTTTACATTATTCAAAGGATAATTACTTCTTACCGCATTTACTTCAGTTTGATGTACCGTTCTGAGAACATGTAAATCACTGTAGTTTGAACTATCTTGATTACCTTCAGTCATATAACTATAGGGATAGCAATGCTCTCTAGACATAATGGTATGATTAAAAGGCGGTGTGAATACATAAGGATAACCAGAATAAAAGCAATTTAGAACTTGCTGGTTGTTTGCAGTATCGCGAGCCTCAAAATTATTCACTATAAATGAAGCGTAATTGCTGTAAAAGATTTTTCTGTGTGGACGAACTTTATTCTGCAACTTGGTTAAAAACTGCGTGTCTAATGGATCAATTCCTGAATAATATGTTTGTGCATTCAAACCAGGCGTAGTAAATACACCAAAGGCCTTATCCTTGGTTAAATAATTGATAAACTGATCAAATCCATTGTATCCAAAAATCGCCACTTTATAACTCGTGTTTGCTACAATTCCATCAAAGTCAATGTTGCTCGACACTGGGCCAGAATAAACCACTTTGGTTTTCCCAATAGCTTCACCGCGCTTGTATGATTTTCCGTCTTGGGGGAATTCAATCGTATCAGTAGCTGCCATTAACACCAAATACGACTCGGCATCGCTACCAGTAAAAGAACCATTCATTCTAAAGGCTTTTGTTGTTACATTTAAACCCGTGGGTGCAAACTTCGGTTCTGAAGCAAATTTGCCTTTAATGGTGGAAATAGGCAACTCAAAAGTGTCCAATTCAATATCATTTGTAGCTAATTTCAACAACGTATTGTGCGTACCTGAAACATCAGACTTCATGTGAACCAGGAAATCGGCGGTCTCCAAAGGTTTAATTGTCATGGGTAAATTGGTTTGAACCTCAAAATCAGTACCTGTTAATTTTGCCATCATTATTTGCAAATCTTGAACCTTACTGTTGTTTTTCAATTGCAATTTGATCAATGTATCATTTCCCGCTTTCAGTACTTTTTTATGAATCTGCTCAGTACCATTGTAAAAGACTTTTAATTCAGCATTTTCACCAGAACCTGCTGGTCGAATGGTAACATCATCAATCGCAGCATTGAATCCCGAAATTTTATTTTTAAACAAAATTCGCATGAAACGAGAACTCGAATTTAATCTCACCATGTATTCTTTAATCTGAACTCCTAGATCATCGGTATGCGTTTTAACCGTTGACCAAGTTGAACCATCAGTACTTTCATCGATAGTAATGGTTCCTTGCCATGCTGTAATACCAGAAGCAGCAGTACCGCTTAACCAATATTTCATAGTATCCGCTTTACCAGACCAATTTGCCATTAAGTACTCTCCGGTAGCATCCATCCGCATGGAATTGGGCGAGCTTTTAACGTATGCAGCCAACGTATAAACTTTATTTCCAGTAGAACCTAGACTTGCTGTAAATCCTGTTGGGATGGTAGCTTCATCCATATTAGTAAACATTGGAAGGGTTCCTTGTGCGAAACTCAATCCCGCAATTACTAAACTACTAACTAGCGTATATATTTTTTTCATCTTTTTTTAAAATGCAATTCTAATTCCTGTGGTATATCTCAATCCTTGTGATAAAAATACTTCTAAATTCTTAGGATTAAACACTAAATCCGGATTACCAGAAGCTGAAACACTGCGGTGTTGCGCATCACTGATATAAATGTTATTCGTTACATTATTTACCATAGCATACAGTTTCACTTGTGCACTATTTTTTAACTTAAACGAGTATCCACCGTTTAAATTCATGTACCAGTAATTCGGAATTTTAAACGACTCCCTACCTGCCCAAGTTCCTTGAAGTGCAATTGGTTCAAAATCAGCAAATTGCTTCCCAAAGTAAACATATTGCAATGAAATATAGGCCCCTTTTAAATAGGTGGGCTCCCATCGAATCAATCCCGCAACTTGATTTTGAGCAGCATCTCCTACGTGGACATTCGTGGCATCGAAACGGAACTGCCCGACCGAATCTCCTGCATCGTTTCTAACCGTTGCATCGCTCCCTGATTTCCAAACCCAATCACCCAAAGCCACAGAAAACTCTAAAGTAATACCATCTCCAGCTTTTATGGCAGTTTGTATTTCTACACCCATATGACGTGCCTTCAATCCATTGATGTTATACGAAAAATCATTGCCCTCTGCGTCTCTAAATACGGGCCTAAAATCTACCGGACGATTCACCCAATTAGTGTAATACGCATTCAAGTTGATGGCAATTCGCTTTTTCTTATATCCCAAACCGCCCTCAGCCGCGTAAACCAATTCGTTTTCGGCTCCTTGAATGATCTTGTTGCGATTATCAAACACATTGTTAAATCGAGTGGGTCGATTTAAATATCCCAAATTGACAAACGCATTTAGATTTCTAGAAAAATTATAATTAGCGCCCGTTTTCAACGTCAAACCATTAAAATTCGCTTTGGGTGTGTATTGAGGATTGCCAAAACTATCGAGTTTAAAATAATCCACACGCTGATAACTAGTTCTGCTACCACTCACATTAACAAATCCAGATAATTGATTCTTAACATATTCAGCTTCAATAAATCCTCCCGCCCAATTCACTAAACCATCGTTATTAAAATTGAAAATATCACCCTTGCGATACATGTAGTTATTCGGTCGTTTGGGATCCATTTCCGAATCATCAGGTATATAATAATCCCCTCCCAACAAATCATACACTTCCTTATAATGCCTACCTTTATACGTGCGAACATCAATTCCTCCAGTTAAGGTGGTTGTTTTTGTCCATTTGTATTGTGTGGTATTCAGCAGACCCCACCAAGTATGATTATTTACATTTCGGGCAATAATTCCTTTTGATTTAAATTCAGTCTTTGAATACCTCGGATCGGCTGCCGGAAACTGTCCTAAATCAGAGTTCTCATTCCAAGCACTTTGAAAATTAAATAGACCATATACGGAAGGATCCTGCTTTAACCTCTCCCCCAATGTGCCACCTCCCTGACCGTATGAAACATAAGCTGTTGTATTTGAAAACCACTTCTTGCTCGGTTTATAATCCCATTTCAAATAAACCTGAGGTTTATGAAACTGATTTACTCGTTCATTTACAGCGAACTTCTTATTTCTGTAAACTACATCGCCCGTATTAGGATCAAAATGAGCAGACGTATCCATCCATCCCCAATGCTGGTTATATCGTATTCCCTGATCCATCGGCATAGCAGGGATCGCCGTATCCATCCCCAAATCTCGAGCCATATCTCTATCATATAAACTCAATCTAGCCCGATAAGAACGCTGACCATGACTTTGTGGAGCTCCAATGGCGGTAAGCGACAATGTACTGGTTTTTCCAAACTGTTTTTCTACCTTAAAAAAATAAGCGTACATGTCGTCGAACAATTGATCCACATAACCTGTACTGGAACGCTTTGTAAACGACATGACCATTCCCCAATCACCTTTCAACCTTCCAGTAGAATAATCAATACTATATTTTTGATACCTAGAATCCCCAAATTCCACATTAGCCGCTATGAAAGGCTTATTTGTGATGCCTTTAGTAATGATGTTCATGGTTCCACCTACTGCCGGATTGGCAATTCTACTGCTTCCTAACCCTCTTTGAACTTGTGTCAACGCAGTTACTCCTCCAAGTCCAAACCAATTACTCCAATACACCCAGCCATTTTCCATATCGTTTACCGGAATTCCATCAATCATAACGGCGATGTTTCTTTGATTAAATCCCCGGATGGTTATTCTGGCATCACCGGCACCTCCTCCTTGTTGTGTAGCATAAACACCTGGCATGTTGTTTAACAATACAGGCATATCACCGCTTCCCAATCGTTCTTGAATGTCTTTTCCCGATATATTACTGTAAGCGATTGGAGTTTTTCGGTCTTTCGCAACGGAAGCAATAATCTGGACTGCTTGAATTGAAGCACTTAAATTTTCCAATTCAAAATCGATTCCAACAATCAAGTTTCTATCTGCTTGCAACAAAATAGTATCCGATTCGTACCCTTCCAATATAGCCGTTAACCGATACTCACCCATGGGCAACTTGAGCGAATATTCACCCAATTTATCTGTTTGTGCAGATACCGACCCCGCGGATATAAGCACTTTTTCTAATAATTCACCTGATATTCGATCGCGAACCTTCCCCTTTATCGTAACTTGTGAATAACCATTTGCCAAGAAAAAAATTAAAGCGAAAAGTGAAGCAATTTTTTTCATCTTACTTCGTGAATTTTTCAAGCAAAACTTGTCCGTTCACCGTCCTTACATGCACTTGATACACGCCAGATTTCCACTCTTCACAGTTAACAATCACCTTTTTTTCGGGGGATGTTTTTGCGCTATTCACGCCTCTAAACATCGGTAAAAAACCCTTCGCTTTTCTTGAAAAAGAATAAACAATCGACCCAGTCAAATTAAAAATCTCCACGCTTTCTATTTCATCCGTGGTTTCAATATTAAATGCATCCGTTGATGGATTGGGATACACCTTGATTGTAGAGCTCACTTTAACTTTATCGTTTGACAAAGTAGCACATTCTGAAACGTGTGAGCCCAATGAATCAAAGAAATTACGTGGATTTAGTACCCATTCCTTCTTAGGATTGAAATATTGAGGATTCCAAGCTTGATCACAAGTTGCTGTTAATCCTCTCTTGATCGGCGCAACTGTGTCGCAACCCGTTAAAATGCTCGATCTACGAATTAATGTTTTATTTTCTGTGTACCATGTGCCCAAACCGGTCGAATACGGAAAAGAATCACTCCATCCACCTGGGGTTTTTGGACGTTCCCCAATTTTACCAATTATATCCACCAAAACCCATGTTTTGTAGGTCGCATCGTATCTATCCAAAGATAATGCATCATCTCCATTGAATGACATAGAATACGAACGATTATAATCTTTACTCAAAAACAAATCTGCCTTGTTCTGCAATTCTGCAGCAACAGGTGTATCTGCTCCTGTTCCAGTTGGATTTCGACGATCAATTACCAATACAACAACATCTTTAGGCTTTAACATTCCTGATAATGTGTCGCTGAATTGTTTATCCCAAATTGATGCACCGTTTTGCCAACGAGTTACTCTGTAATTGGATAAATCAACGTCATACTTCGTGGGATTATACACTTCCAACGCCTTGTTATTTCCACTACCCTCTACGTATTCACTGAAAAACAATTCACCGCATGGTTTCACTGTTTGTGCAAAACCAACGGTCGAAATCGACAGAATAGCACCTAAAAGAAATAATTTTTTCATAATTTTTTACAAAAATCTCAAATAATCTGATCAAAATCAAAAAATCGTGCTTAATAAATGTCAATTTTACAAATAATTATATGGTAAATTCTAATTTCGTATTCGAATTGCTTCATTTTAGATCGAATTCCAACCAATGATTTTACCAAAATAAAGAAATTGACCAAAAATTATGATGATTTTATATATCGAATTCTCCAATAAATGAACAACTCAACAAAATAATATTCATGCAATCTGAATTTTACATGCAACCAAAAAGATATCACATCATCCTATCGTTTTTATTTGTTCTCACTGCCTGCTCTCCAAAACCTTGGAGAATTATTACGAAGACGAATATTATGAATACCAACCAAGAAATTGCTACTCAAGATCCAGAAATTCAAGCTTGGTTAGGATTTTACCGCGACAGTGTAACAAAAACCATGTCGAAGGTTATTGCCAAAACAGAAATAGATTTGCTTACTCTCAAATCCCGCGGAAAAATTACTCAAGAAGCAGAATCTGAAGCGAACTTGGGTCGCGTAGCAGCAGATTATGTCCAACAAGCTGCTGATAACTATATGCTTTCACAATTTGGTTCATTATCTCATTTTACCGTTCTAAACCACTTCGGATTAAGAAATTCCATATCCAAAGGAGATATTAGTTTAGGAAAAATATTCGAAGTAATGCCATTCGACAACGAATTAGTTATTCTACAACTCACAGGAAGTCAATGTGATTCATTATTTAATTTTATTTCCGTTTTAGGAGGAAGTCCAGTTTCTAGCTTACAATTAACCATCAAAGATTCAACATACACAGATGCAATGATTCGAGGCTTGAAATTTGATTCTCGTAAAACGTATTTTGTTGCCACTAGTGACTTCCTTTTAGGGGGTGGCGATAATTTCAACATGCTAAAATATCCCAGAAAAATACACAAAACTGGCTTGCTAATCCGCGACGTTTTAATTCAAGGTTTCGAAAAGGAATACAGTACAAACGGGAAAATAGACCCAAAGAAAGAAACTCGCATTATTCATTTACCATCCAATTGATTTTCTGTTTATGACCACAAGAAAAAAATTTATCCAACAAAGTACTGCATTTCTCTTAGGAGGTATTTTAGGATTTGACCGTCTGCTTAATGCTGCTGTATTAACTTCTAAATACCAACATCATTTCACTTCTAGTTTCCAACAGAACAAGCCAGTGAAATTAAAGGGATTTGTGGATCACTCCGCCGAGTCCTACACCAATTCGTTACAGAGTATCCTTATTAAATCCGAAAACGGGTGGGAAATTTCAAGCATTGACTTTCAAGCAAAATCTAAAAAACGTTTGGTAACCATATTGCATACCAACGATTTTCATAGCCGCTTTGAAGCCTTTGAACAACAAAATAAACGTTGGGGAAATCAAGGTGGAATTGCACGAATGAAAGATCTCATTGATAGAGAAAGAGTTACAGATCCTAATCTATTCCTTTTTGATTCAGGGGATGTATTTCAAGGAACACCCTATTTCAACATCTTCAAAGGTCATCCAGAATTAGAATGGATGAACAAAGCAGGTTATGATGCAACAACTATTGGCAACCACGACTTTGACCTAGGAATAGAACACCTTTTTAATATTCGACAACAGTACAACACGCCAACCGTAAACTGCAATTACCAATTCGATAGTCGATGGAAAGAAAGAAACCTCATTCAACCCTTTAAAATCATCCAGAAAAATGATGTAAAATTGGGAGTAATTGGCGTAGGCATTGATTTAAAAGGATTGCTTTCCGAAAACAGTTACTCTGGACTTACATACACCGACCCTATTGAAATGGTTCAACGAACTGCTAACTTTTTAAAATTGGAAGAACAATGCGACATAATCGTTGTTCTTTCACACTTAGGATATAAATACAACAACAACAAAATTGACGATTTAAAATTAGCCGCACGTACCCAATACATTGATGCAATTCTTGGTGGACATACCCACACTTTTTTACCCGAACCAACATTGATTAAAAACAAAAAAGGACAAAATATCTTGGTAAATCAAGCAGGTTGGGCTGGTTTACAATTGGGTAAATTGGTGTTTGAACTCAAATAATCTAAGGAAAGTGATTAGAATTTGAAAAACGGTATAAAAACGGAGTAATGGTATCCTCAAAATCCTAATAAACAGTACATAGAGATACAATTTGAGAATTCTATTAATAAGCTTAAATCAAAATAAACTCCAAACATCAGAATTTAATGATAATTTAGTCGTAGTTAAACTTTAAAAAGTCAAAAAATATTAATCACAACAAATAAAATACAACGTAACATTAAGTTAAAAACATTGAATAAGGAAGAAGAATTTGAACTTGAAGAAGGGTGGTTTGAACATCATGCTTTTACTGTTGATCCAGGCCAAGAAGCCCTTAGGATTGACCGCTGGTTGATGCATAAAATTGCAAATGCATCAAGATCCAAAGTGCAGGCTGGAATTGAAGCTGGTTGCGTATTAGTCAACAATAAAATTGTTAAAAGCAATTACAAGGTTAAACCACTGGATGATGTCCGTGTAGTGATGACTACTGAACCCAGAGATACAGAAGTTTATCCAGAAAATATTCCTATCGACATCGTGTATGAAGACGATCACGTTGCCGTGATCAACAAAAAAGCGGGTATGGTGGTACACCCGGGATTCAATAATTTTTCTGGTACCTTGGTGAACGCACTTTTGCATCATTTTGGAAATCTTCCACAGAAACAAGCAGAACATAGACCTGGATTGGTTCATAGAATTGACAAAGACACATCAGGCCTTTTGGTTATTGGAAAAACAGATTTTGCACTTAGTCATTTGGGTAAGCAGTTTTTTGAACACAGCATACATCGGAGATACTGGGCTTTAGTTTGGGGGGAAGTAGCAGAAGATTCGGGCACCATTCAGGGATATCTATCACGAGATCCGTCAGACCGCAGAAAATCAAAACACTACACGGATCCTGAAAAAGGGAAAATTGCAATCACGCACTTCAAAGTCATCAAGCGATTTCAATTCTTAACATTGGTAGAATGTAACTTAGAAACAGGCAGAACCCATCAGATTCGTGCGCATTTTTCAGCATTTGGTCATCCGCTATTCTCAGATGAAATGTATGGAGGCCGAGAACTTGTTAAAGGCAGTTCCATTCCTAAATTCAAACAATTTATTCAAAATTGCTTTAGTGTTATGCCGCGACAATCTCTTCATGCAAAAGAACTAGGATTTATTCATCCCAAAACAGGGGAATACCTCCAATTTTCTGCTGAACTTCCTGAAGATTTCCGTTCTCTACTGAATAAAATTGAGCAATTTAGTTTGTAACTACTTAATTCAAATTGAACCAACTTTAGGTTGAAAAAAAGGAGTACGTAGGTCGAAATCTTGAACATAACAAAAGTTTTTACTCCTTTTTTTTATAATTACACTATGTTTTTCTATAATTAAAATCTACAACTCCGTCATATTATTTTAAATAAAGCACACTTTTTATGCTTTATCACTAATTACTTGTATAACAAATACATTCACATTGTATGTGTACATTTTTTCAAATACATTTGGCATCTAACCAAATAAAACGCATATGTTTAAAACAAGACCAATCGATTTTATTCGAAAATCAGGTGCCCTAATTTTGGGAGCAGTTGCATTTTTGAATTCTTCAAGTTTGTTGGGACAAACCATTTGTTCCGCCACAAACTCCTATGGTTGCTCTATTGACTGGTTCGATGGAGTTACCATCAAAAACAGCTCTGGGCAAACGGCCTCATTTACAGGACTAACTTGCAACAATACCGGGGCAACCAATAAACTACTTACATCTTCCCCTTGTATTGATATTTTACCTGGAGAAGAAATTGAAATGACCATCTCTAACGGTTGTTCATATAGCGAATGGGCTGGTGTGTGGTTAGATTTAAATAGAGATAATCAATTCCAAAAAGAAGAGTGCTTATCAGGTCCCACAGGGCCTTTTGGAAAAGTTCCTGCTTACAGTTCTTCTACTGTAAAAATCAAAGTACCTTGTATTTCAAGTGCTTCGGGAAGCGCAATTTTACGCGTTCGTTGTTTGTATAGCAGCTTAGCCGCTACTTCTGGTTGCGGTACTCTAAACGATTACGGCAACATTATCGATTTGGAGGTGAATATCTTGAAAGTTACAGCACCAACCGCCACCTTTTCTGTGCCTACTTCAAACAATTATGTGAAAGCACCCATTAAATTCCCAGCTTCTGGTGGAGGTTTGTGGAATTACACTTGGAAATTCGATCAAGCTTCTAAAATAATTAGCAATAATTCCTCTCAAGGAAGTGCTTCTTGGAACACCGCAGGCAACTACGATGTTTCTTTAAAAGTTGACTTTTGTGGTATTTCAGATTCTGCAACTAAAACAGTTAAAATAGTTGCCCCAACTGTGGCTCCAAATGCAGATTTTATAGCTAGCACCAACGAAATTGAGTTGGGATATGATTTACAACTATTCGACCTCTCAGATAACGGTGCACATACTTGGAGTTGGGAGATTTACTCCCCAACAGGAATCGATGATCAATTCCCCACTGACCAAAACCCTAAAATTACTTTTAGTGAACTTGGTTTCTATAACGTTTGTTTAACATCTACCAACGATGTAGGATCTTCCAAGAAATTCTGTAAATCCAAGTATATTGAAGTATTGCCTACATTAGACAACTATATGGGCCCACAAAAAGTGAGCGACACTCGCTATGGAAGACTATTTGACCATGCAGGGCCTACAGGTGATTACTCAAACGGACGTAAAACATCCATCGACTACTTCAAGATTATCCCTTGTGGAGCTAAAGAAATCCGATTAAAATTCAAAGATTTGAAACTTGCAGACGCAGGCGATAAACTCAGAATCTATGACTCAGACGAATCCGATCCTAATAAAGAAATTACAGGTGCGGATGGAATTAACGGTTTAAACTACAAATTGTGGGATACCGCTACAATTAAGTGCTATTCTGGAGCTGTTTTCATTACTTTTGAAACCAACGGTTCTGGCGTGGATAGAGGCTTTAATATGGAATGGGATTCAGATTTGAATACTCCCACTCTTCCTGAAGCAAAATGGGAAACCGATTATTACAACATTGGTACAGGTGTTCAATTGGAATTCAAAAACAAAACCGAAAATACCAAAGGTGTGCCTAGTTACGCATGGGAAATTGATGGTGTTCAAGAGAGTACATCCGATGAATTTTCATACACCTTCCAAAACACAGGTACTTTCAATGTTTGTTTAATTGCAAATACTTGTACTGGTGGTGATACAGCATGTAAGAACATTACGGTTTCTACACCAACCACTGCTATGGATGTTGATTTTGTTGCAAACAATCTACGACCCACAATAGGTCAAATTGTTTCCTTCACCACTCAAACCAATTATGCAGATGTGCTGGAATGGAGTATTTTCCCAACTACATTTAAATATGAAAATGGAACTTCTGCGAAAAGCAAAAATCCTCAAATTTCATTTACCGCAGGTGGTACATACACATTTACCTTGTCGGCTTACAATTACGCAGGTGGTAGAAACAACACCGAAAAGAAAGTAATTAAAAATAAATACGTGGTTTGTTTAGACTACTGTATTCCCATTACCAATTTGACTTCAAAGGATGTTTCCATTGCCAATGTTGAATTAACTGATAAAAACAATCGTTATTTAATCAAGAACCAAAGCGATCCTGGAATTTCTTATACAGTTAACGATCAAATCAAACCCGCTAAATTGACTTTTGGTGGCTCTTATTCTCTGTTGATTTCTAGAAAAACAAGTTCCAATCCAGTAAATTACAAAGCGTGGATCGATTGGAATATCGACGGTGACTTTGACGATGCCAATGAAGAAGTTTTAAGTTCAGGATCTATCAATTCCAACAGCTCAAATGCTACGTTTACCGTTCCGAACTATAACAGCTGTTTCCCTGGTATTACTAGACTGCGTGTTGCTGCTTCATATGGATCATTCTCCAATACACCTTGCGGGGTAAATCAAGTTGGTGAGTTTGAAGATTATATGATTGATCTTGTAAACGACAATTTGACTCCCGTAATTAACTTAATTGGATCAGATACTGTTCGTGTTGAAAAGTCCAACTCGTTGTGCTATCAAGAAGTAGCAAAATCCACATTCACTGCCATCGACCCTACCGAAGGTGATATTTCCAACAAAGTAACATTCAAATCCGATTTGGATTGTTCTGCTGCCGGTATTTATTCGATAGAATTGAATGTAGAAGACGCTTCTGGTAATCAAGCAACTTCTAAAACTAGAACCATTATCGTGGTTTTGGATAGAACAGCTCCTGTTCTAACATTACAAGGTAAAGATACCATTACAATTGAACAGTGTGGTACATTCAACGATGCTGGTGCAGTAGCAGCAGACAACGTTGATGGTGATTTAACTACAGCTATCAAAACCATCGGTACCGTAGATCCATCTGTAGTGGGTGACTATGTTATCACATATTCAATTACCGACGCTCAAGGCAATAAAAATTCCAAAAACAGAATCGTGAGAGTTCGTGATACTAAAAAACCAGGTATTTATCGTTTAGGTAAACGTATCACAGATGGAATGAATATCAATGTTCAAATTAATCAAGCTTTTGTTGATGATATTTATGCTCTTGATGAATGCAATGGCAATATCTTTATTTCTGTAAATCCTGGTTTCAATGGTGTAGTAAACAACCAAGTAAGAGCAACTTACCCAGTAGTTTATGGCGCGAAAGATCCATCAGGAAACGAAGCTACTGAACAAGGTTATACAATCAATTATATTGTTGATGATTTCATCGCTCCAAATATTGAATTGAATACAGAAGATACAATCATACATAATGTTAATGAACCTTACTACTCTCGTAGCGTTACACTTATCGATAACTATTATGGTACTTCTCAAGTTTCTTTAACCAAAACGGGCACTGTTGATCCTTACACCTTGGGTCTTTATGTTGAGAAATTCGTTGCAGCTGATCCAAGTGGAAATAAAGCTACAAAAATGAGATACATCAAAGTGATGGATAGAATTGCTCCTTCTTTAACTGCACCAGCAGTTAGTGCATGTGTTGGCACTCCTTTCTGGGCGATGACCGGATTAATACTTAAAGACAACTATTATTCTGCCGATGAACTCAAACCTTTGGTAAAAGTTCTTCAACACAATGTAAATATCTGGGAAGCAGGCATCTATTCTATTGTTTACCAACTTTCTGACCCAAGCGGAAATCAATCCAAAACCGTGGTTCGCGACGTTTATGTAAACTATCCTCCAAATTGTCAGAATACTTATATGGACGCAGCAGATTTGAACAAACAAACAGTTAAAATCTACCCCAATCCGTCAAATGGGCAATTCAATATTGATTTCAGCCAATTGCAGTCTGAATCAACTAAGGTTACTGTATTAAATGGAGTTGGACAATTGGTTTATGAAAATAACTTCAACTTGAATAACACCAACAAAATCCAATTGGATTTGCAAAACTTAGCAAAAGGTGTTTACCAAATTCAAATTCAAAATCAGAAGTTGAACACAACCGAATCGGTTATAGTTCATTAATCTGAAATTCCTAAATAACGAAAAAGAAGCTGTCTCATAACTGAGGCAGCTTTTTTTTGTTATTTTACTTGTGTA
>CAZQFZ010000024.1:2215-26938 GCA_964592635.1 uncultured Rhizobium sp. | reverse complement strand
AACGTATTCGGTAGAACTGATAGCAGTAAATGGTTACGGCTGTAAAGACACTACGGCTAAGTCGTTAACGGTATTCCCGATGCCAATATCTCGATTTACGATAGCGGACAGTTTGCAGTGTTACAAAGGGAATCGCTATACATTTACGAATTTAAGTACATCGAAAACTTCGAGTTCTGCGTTGCAATATGTTTGGGATTTTGGAGATACCACACAATCCACACTAACATCCCCCGAAAAGAAATACGGCAGCGACGGACAGCGGAACATTTGGTTGGGAGTCGAAAATATTCACGGCTGTAGAGATACGTTCCGTTCAAAATTAGAGGTGTATCCGCAGGCTGTGGCCAAGTTTGAAATCAATGATAGTGCTCAATGTGAAAACAATAATTTATACGAATTTACATCTACATCCTCAATTAAAAATACAGGTGGAACGTTGAGTTATTCTTGGGATTTGGATGCTGGAAAAACGGCAACGGGTTCTGTTGTTCAGTCCAGATACAATTCGAGTGGATTTAGAACGATAAAATTAGAAACTACCAGTAGTTTTGGATGTAAGGATTCTGTACAACGGGTGGTGGAACTGTTATCAAAACCAGTAGCTCAGGTCACAAAATTGAACTCTGATTCTTGTCTTAATAATGCTTGGAAGTTTAAGGTGGTTGATCTTAGATCGTCCACAATACCCGGAATTTCGTGGAAGTTTAGCGACTTAAGTACGGTTCAGGATTCCATATTTGAAAAGTCATTCAGCAATTCAGGCAGTCAAACTGCTCAGATAATCATAACGAACTTTAAGGGTTGCACAGATACGGTTATTAAAAATTGGACGGTGTATCATAATCCGGTAGCGAAATTCACTATTGCCGATGATTCTTTGTGTTTTGTGGGAAATCGATTCAGTTTTAACAATACATCCACGACACTTTCGGGAAGTAATCTACAGTACCAATGGTGGTTTGGCGATTTGAAAACGGGTAGTAGTCAGGAAAATCCTACTTATACATACGGCGATACTGGAAATTACACCATTCGTATGGAAGTAACCAATTCGCTGGGTTGTATGGATACTGTTTGGAATAAAATTCGGGTGAAAGCCAATCCGAAAAGTAGTTTCACTGAGGATATTGCATTGCAATGTTTGAATACGAATACCACACAGTTTACGGATGTCTCATTGTCGCAAACTACGAGTTCGAATTTGACGTATCATTGGAATTTTGGAGATTCTACAAGTTCGTCGTTAAAAAATCCAAGTAAATCGTATTCATGGGCAGGGGTGAAAAACGTTCGATTGATTGTTAAAAACGACGAGAATTGTTTTGATACATCGTTCCGACAATTGGAAATTAAGCCGGAACCTGTGGCATTATTCTCTACGAACAATGCCATACAATGTGCTAATAACAATCAGTTTACGTTTAATGATACGTCGCGAATTACATCTAGAGGTGGTAGTTTAAGTTCGAGATGGGAGGCAACGGGTGGTTGGAAGAAATCGAATTCTTCTAATTTTACCATTGGTTACAGTTCTGAGGGTACTTACAGTGTAAAATTAATTTCTACTTCACAGTATGGTTGTCAGGACTCAATAACCAAAACCGTTAAGTTGAATCCTAAGCCACAAACCCAGTTTGTGTATGTCAGTAAGGATTCTTGTTTGAGTACAACAACGGCTTTGCAAGCTAAGAATTTGGGCAAAAACGGAATTAAAACGGTTAAATGGAGTTTTGCCGATGGTAATCAATCTCAAGGCGCCAATATTACACGCAAGTTCAGTACGGTGGGCCAGAAGTCCGGTTTCATTTACCTAACAGATAATTCGAATTGTTTGGATACGGTTGCATTTAAGTTCAATATTTGGAACAATCCGATGTCGAAATTTGGTAGCAGCATTCAAACAACCTGCTTCAGTGGCAATCAAATTACGTTCAACGATTCAAGTAAGGCACTTTCTGGAAGTGTTCAAAATGTTGTTTGGGATTACAATGATGGGAAAACGGTTTCATTGAATTCCCCCCAACAAACCCAATATTCATTCGGAAGTTTTGGCAAGTATTTGGTGAAACACATCATAACCAACACATTTGGCTGTAAAGACAGTTCAACTCAATGGATTAACATTACACCCAACCCATTGGCTGATTTTGAAATCGACAATAATTCTCAATGTTTATCAGAGAACCTTTTTGCTTTCACAGACAATTCCAATCCCAATAATGGGGTGGCCAATCTTTCTTATTTCTGGGATTTTGGTGATTCTGCAACTGCTACAAGTAAAAATCCAACACGTACTTACAAATATCCGGGAGTTAAAATGGTTCGCTTGATTGTGTCGAACTCAAATGGCTGCACTGATACGTTGTTTAAACAACTAACCGTGCGCCCTCAACCTGTTGCGCAGTTTTCTATCAATACCAAAGATCAATGTGTGAATCAACAGTCGTTTGGTTTTTCTGATAATTCTACCGTAGCAAATGGAGGTGGAAGTTTGTCGCGTATTTGGGATTTGGGGGATGGAAGTATATCGAATTCCAATTCCATATCAGGTAAGAAATACAACACTGCGGCAAGCTTTAAAGTTAAGTTGACAGCCAAAACTAGTTTCGGCTGTGTAGATTCGGTTGTTCAGACCATTCGAGTTTTACCTAAGCCCAATGTGGCATTTGCCGTAAGTTCCGATACTCAGTGTTTTGTAGGAAATAATTTTGGGTTTTACAATAACAGCAGCATTGTGAGTTCAGGTGGAGCGGTTTCGTATCAATGGACATTTGGCGACGGTGGAACCTCATCAAACACCCACCCATCATATAGTTACTCAAATTACGGAACGTATTCGGTTAGACTTTTGGGAACAACACAATTTGGATGCGTTGATAGTATTAAAAGGAATTTGGCGGTGATAGCATCGCCCCAAACAAACTTTACCCTATCGAATTCCAATGTGCAGTGCAACAGTGTTGACACTTTCAGATTTGTAAATCAAACCAATGCACTTAACGGTAGGAATATTGTGTACAATTGGCAGTTTGGGGATGCAAGTAGCAGTGCCCAGAGACAGCCAATTAAGAGTTATAGCAACGCTGGCTCGTACACAATTCGAATGAGAGCTACAAATAGCAATGGATGTTCGGATAGTTCTTCGCTTTCGGTGACGGTGAATTCGGATCCGGTGGCCGATTTTGCCATCAATCAATCTGGACAATGTATCAACGATCAGTTGTTTGATTTCAAGAATAACTCTACATTGGCATTTGGAGGAGGCAGCTTGAGTTATGTATGGAAATATCAAGACACCACGTTCTCGACCCAGCAGAATACCACAAGAAAATTCGGTGAGATCAAATCATACACCATTAAACTGGTGGCCAAATCAAGCTTGGGTTGTTCTGATTCAACTTCTAAACAAATTGTGGTGTATCCCCAACCCAAAGCTGAATTCGCCATCAATAAACCGCAGCAATGTTTAACGAATAACCAATTCAATTTTATTAATAATTCAAGCATTGCATCGGGTACCAGCACCTATCAGTGGAGTTTTGGAGATGGAACGGGAAGCACATCCGTAAGTCCTGCCAATAAATACGCCTCATTTGGTCAATACAAGGTAGTTTTAAAGGCCATTTCAAATAGGAATTGTATCGATACCACTTCTAAAATGGTTAGTGTTTATTCTCAACCCAATGTAGCGTACTTGAGATCCGATACGGCAATGTGTTTGTACAATAATCAATACAGTTTTACAAGCCTAAGTACTAACGCGGATGCTTCAAAAATGAGTTATACTTGGCGTTTCTCTGATGGAAAATCGGATACAGGGTTGTCTGTGAAGAAATCGTTTGCTGTAGCTGGCCAATATACTGTGAAGTTGGTGGTAAATACGTCGAATAATTGTCGCGATAGTTTTACCAACAGTGTTCGGATTTATTCGCAGCCAGTTCCTGCGTTCACCATTAAAAATAGCAATCAGTGTTTGACCAATAATTCATTCGAGGCAGCCAACAACAGCGCAGTGGCTTCAGGTGGCGGTTCGCTAAGTTATACATGGAATTTTGGAAATAATAGCACTCAGTCGGTGGTGAATCCTAAGTGGAATTATAGCAATGACGATACATTTACAGTAACGCTTTTTGTAAAATCGTCATTTGGTTGTAACGATAGTTTGAAGAAGCAAGTGATTGTGTATCCTCAACCCAAAATTGAATTTAATATTCCTGATTCAGCGCAGTGTTTGACTGCAAATCGTTTCAGTATTGTGAATAATTCTAGCGTTTCTTATGGTTCGATTTCTTACAATTGGGATTTGGGTAACTCACAGAAATCAAATGGAATAGCTCCAATTGTATCGTATTCAAATTTTGGTAAATATACTATTCGTTTGGTGGGTAAAACCAACTTTGGTTGTATGGATTCTGCTAAAGATGATTTGATTGTTCACGACGTGCCTAAAGCGATTTTTACCACCAATGATGCTAAGCAATGCTTCAAACAGCAGCAGTTTACTATGAGCAGTTCTTCGTACTTCCCCAATAACAGTGGCACAATTTCTTGGACTTTTGGGGATGGTAATTCGGTTTCAGGTAGCAATACTGCCGTAAGCAAAGTGAACCATACCTACTCGGCAGTGGGTGATTACATTGTAAAATTGCGGGTGGTGAGCAATGACGGTTGTGCCGATTCCACAGTTTCTATGAATCGCGTGGATGAACACCCGATTGCAGCTATGTTGGTTTCTGATTCAGTTCAATGTAGAAACGATAACGATTTCCTTTTTGAAAATAAAACCACACTTTCCTCAGGCAAGTTTACTTCTTTTTGGGATTTTGGCGATGTCAGTTATTCCAATTCGGAATTCGGACGTCATACCTATACAAGTCCAGGAAAATATGCAGTAAAGTTAATCACTGCTTCGGCTTTTGGTTGTACAGATACCATTATTCAGATGGTTAGGGTAACCAACTTGCCGAAAATTCAATTTGCATTGAACCGTACTTCTGCTTGTTTGTTGGAAAATCAATTTGTGGCCGATAACCAATCGCAATACAATGGATCAGAAACGGTGAATTATGAATGGATTGCTTCCGATGGTACACAGTTTTTCAATACGTTGTTCCAACACCGCTTTAGCAAATCGGGTAAATATATCATAAAACTGATCGGTTCAACCACCGAAGGATGTGCAGATTCTTCTGAAAAATCGGTAGAAGTATATCCTCAGGGAGAATCCAAAGTGGTGATATTGGATACACTACAATGTTTGCGTGGAAATAGCTTCAATTTTGGTAATGAATCAAGAGTTGATGGTTCTCGTTTTGCTCTTATGAGCTGGAATTTTGGCAACGGTTATATCGATACAATCTACACTTCCACGCCAGTTGTATTTGAATATGGTGATACCGGTATTTATAAGGTGGAATTGATTACTACCACCGAAAATCTCTGTACCGACACCAGTTTTGGATTTGTTCGGGTAGTTGAAATGCCAGATGCTCGCGTTCTCCAAAATGAGGTTTCTGCTTGTTTGAATCAGCAACAATTTGAGTTTTACGATGTATCCCCCAGAATTTCTGGTTATACCAATGAATGGATTTTCGACAAACAAAAAGTAATTGATTCTGATACCTTAAAACCACACTTTGTTAAACCAGGTAGATATCGCGTGTCGCTGATTTCTAAAACCAATTTTGGTTGTGCCGATACAGCCAGCCGTTGGGCAATAGTTAATGACGTTCCTCAAGCAAGAATCGCTGTAAATAGCAACGAGCAATGTTTGGCAAACAACGATTTTCTGTTCAGTAATGTATCAACGAATTTCTCAAATCCGGATGAGTTCTGGGATTTTGGAGATGGATCTATTGGTACGGGAGGTGATATCAATCAAACTTACACGGATCCAGGTTTCTATTTGGTGGAATTGATAGTTGAGAATGATTCACTTTGTGCGGATACCGCGAACATTACGGTAACGGTGAACTCAATGCCGCAAGCTAGTTTGTCTATTCCTTCTGTATGCGTGAATCAACCCTCTTTGATCGAGTCAAATGCCTATATTGAATCGGGTGAAATAGTAAGTTATCAATGGAATCTAGGTGATGGAGGCAATTCCGCTGACTCTATTCCTAGTCAAGTTTATAAACGGGCAGGCAAATACTACGTTCGTTTGGAAATGACATCAGATAAAGGCTGCTTCTCGAAATTCTTAGATTCGACTGTGGTGTTCGAAAAGCCAGTGGCCTATTTTACAAATCAAACTCAGCGAGCTACTATTTTGAATCCTGAGGTTTATTTGGTTGATTCAAGTACCAATGCAGTATCTTACGAATGGGATATGAACGATGGTTCTGATTTCTACACGGATTACGAGGTGAAGCACAATTATTTCGATACAGGTCTTTACCAAGTGCGGTTGGTGGTTGCCTCTGCCGATGGATGCTTGGATACAGCTTACGGAAACGTGCGAGTTTGGCCTGATTATAATATACTTTTACCAACAGCGTTTTCACCAAATAATGATGACTTTAATGACGAATATCACATTCGTGGAAATCATCATTCGGTTAGGTCTGCAAGCTGGATTATTTACAACTCCGAAGGCTTGAAGGTATTTGAATCAAAAAATATCGAAGACTCTTGGAAAGGTACTCGATTCAACGGTTCAGAGGACTTACCAGCCGGTGAATATCAGATTATTTTGTTTGTAACCGATATTTACGGTAAACAAGCTCAGTTTAACCAAAAAGTTTCAATTGTAAGATAATGCGCCCCTTCATATTCAGTCATCGTATTCTGATTTTCAGTTTTTGCTTCTTCGGGGGATGTTTTTTTAGTTCTTCCCAAGCCCAAACTTTAAATATTCAAACTCAAGTCAAAAACACGACCTGTTTTGGAGGTTCTGATGGCAGTATTACTGTGTCGGTAACAGGTAATTCCGGACCCGTGAATGTGACTAATTTGGGGAAGAGTTTGGTGAATCATGTTTTAGACCAATTAAGTGCGGGGTCTTATTCGATTGTTGCTCAAGATAGTGCTGGAACCAGAGATAGCATTTTAGTAACGGTATCGCAACCTTCTGCGGTTGGAGCACATATCAGTATCAGTCAACCCACATGCTTGTATTCTGCCAATGGCAAGCTCACTGCAGTTGCATTTGGTGGCAGAGGGAAGTATAATTATACGTGGACAGATTCTCAAGGTGGAAACTTCAATCAATCCACAGCCAATTTTTTAACACCAGGATTTTATTATTTGAAGGTTCGAGATTCCTTGAATTGTTATTGGGATACCGCCATTTTATTGGGTGCCAAAGATAGCTTGGAAACCACAATCGATAAGGTGGACATCAGTTGTTCGGGTTTAAATAACGGACAAGCATCCCCCAAAATGTTGAAAACTATAGGGAGTACATTTACCTATTCGTGGACTGGGCCATCGAGTTTTTCTTCTACTGCTAAGAATATTACATCGCTGAGTTCTGGAACGTACCAACTTCGGGTAATCAATACACTAACACAATGTTCTACTGTGAATTCGATGCTCATTATCCGTCCCGACAGTTTGAAATTATCTGTAACCAAGAAAGTCGCTGCACTTTGTAAAGGTTCGGCAGATGGCATCGTTTTTACTCAGGTGAGTGGTGGTAGAACGCCCTATACTTACTCATGGAGCGGTCCTAACGGATATTTTGCTACATCGAAGGATATCAATGACGCTGCTGCGGGTAGCTATACTTTGCAGGTAACGGATTCATCGGGTTGTTTGGTTCAAACGAGCACTGCTGTGACCGAACCTACGGCTTTGGCAGTAACACCTACTTTGATCAATAATCCATGTTTTGGAAATACCCAAGGGTCAATTACTCTGAATGTAACAGGAGGAGTAAAACCTTACTTTTATAGTTGGTCAAACTCCTTAAATACCAATAAAATACAAAATCTAAATGCCGGAACTTATTCTGTAACTATTTCCGACAGTAACGGTTGCGTTCTTTCCAGATCCTATTCTATTTCTACACCAACGAAGTTGGTTTTGAGTAATAGTTCAACCAATGTGAAATGTTTTGGTGGCTCTGATGGGTCTCTGACCTTGTTGGCTTCTGGTGGAACATTTCCCTGGTCGTATTCTGTTATTGGGCCTTCGAATTACAGTTCCAATATAGCTGCCAATAAAAACTTGATTTCTGGTAATTATAAAGCGGTATTACGCGATAACAATAATTGCAGAGATTCTGCTATTATCACTATATCACAACCATCTAAATTAACAGTATCCAAAAAAGCCATTCATGCGGTTTGTTTTGGAAGCAAGGGTTCATTGATGTTGACTGTTTCTGGAGGCGTTTCTCCATTTTCGTATGAGTGGACAGATCAAAATGGGAATTTGTATGCCGCTACACAAAATGTTACTTCTGCTGATGCGGGCAATTATGTTTTCAAAGTTTCCGATGCGAATCAGTGCACTGAAACAGACTCAATTCGTGTTTGGGAACCAACAAAATTGAAAATGAGTTTAAAATCGGTGGTTGATAATACCTGTATCAATGACACCAACGGAAGTTTGTTTTTAGGCGCTTGGGGTGGTTCGGCACCCTATGTTTTCAGTGTGAATAGTTCCAATTCAAGATCGGATTCCACTTTTAAAAATCTTAAAACAGGCAAGTATTTCGTCTCGGTTTTCGATAAAAATCTTTGTTCCGATACTCTTTCTGCTAGTATTCAATTCGTTGATAATCAAAAGCCTTCAGTGGCACTGAAAAATGCTACCATTTATTTGAATAGTTTTGGTAAATCTACATTGAATTTTTCTCAGGTGGACAATGGTATAAGCGATAACTGTGGTATTTCAAGCACAGTTTTATCGAAAGCGGGTTTCGATTGTAGCAACTTAGGAGCAAACACAGTTTCGGTTACAGCTACAGACCAGAAAGGAAATGCAACCACCTCCACATGTACGGTAACGGTTTTAGATACAATAAAACCTACTTTGGTTTTGCAGTCGGTGAATTTGTATTTGAACGCCAATGGCACTGTGAGTTTAAATCCAGCTTTAGCGAACAAAGGAAATTTTGACAATTGCAGTATTACCCAATTTACGGCTTCTAAAACTCAGTTTAACTGTGCCGATTTGGGAAGCAATTCTATCACATTTACCGCAGAAGATGCAAGTGGAAATATCCAATCTGCAGTGCAGACGGTGAATGTATTGGATACTTTCTCGCCTAAATTGAGTTATAAAAACATTTTATTGTATTTAAATTCTTCTGGTTCGGCCTCAATAACTCCGAGCGATATTGACAATGGTTCTACAGATAATTGTGGAATTGTAAAACAGGATTTGAGTCAATCTACATTCAATTGCAACCAATTGGGAACGAATTTCATTACCTATCGAATTTTTGATAAAGCTCAGAATTTAAGTAGTCAATCGGTTCGAGTAACGGTATTAGACACAGTGAAACCGGTTGTGAAAATCAAACCCATTACAGTATATCTGAATCAATATGGTTTTGTATTAATATCTCCTGCCGATGTAGATGATGGAAGCTGGGATAATTGCAAAATTTCCACCACTGGGTTGAGCCAATCCGTATTCACTTGCGGAAATGTAGGAAACAATTCTGTAGTTTATACGCTTACCGATGGTTCGGGGAATTCAAGTTCTGCAACTGCCACTGTGGTAGTAAAAGACACAACATCCCCCATCAACAAAACAAGGAATCCGTCAACCTATTTAGACAAAAACGGCTTTGCCATAATTTCTGCCTTTGATATCGATAACGGCAGTTCAGACAATTGCGGGATTTCGAAAATTGCTCTGAGTAAAGATCGATTTACTTGTTCGGATTTAGGTAAAAATACCATTACTTTTTCATCCGTGGATGCATCAGGAAACACAACAAAGTCGAGTATTGAGGTTACTGTTTTGGACTCGATTAAGCCCGTTTTACGTGCTACAAATCGTACTGTTTACTTAGATTCTACGGGTACGTTTAAATTGGATTGGGATTATTTTGATATAGGGAGTTTCGATAATTGTAAAATAACCAAAAGGACATTGAGTCAATACAATTTCAATTGCTCAGACATTGGTAATCGATTGATTCTTTATACCATACAAGATACTTCAGGTAATTCAGCATTAACGGTTCTGACCGTAAAAGTGCTGGACACTTTGTCGCCTAAATTGTATGTAGAGAATAAAAAGTTGGTTTTGGATAATTCAGGAAGAGCCAAGTTGAATATCAATGATTTTGCTCCAAAGTGTTTCGATAACTGTAGTATAACTCAATTGTATTTTTCGGATTCGATTTTTGACTGTTCTAGATTGGGAGTGAATATTGTAAAACTGATTTCCAAAGATGCAGCGGGTAATTTTTCTCAAAAATCGTTTACGGTGGAAATTACAGATACAACTGCACCTGTGCTATTAACCAAGAAAACCGTAATTTATATTGATACAGCTGGTAGAGCCCTGTTGAATGTCAATCAAGTGGTTGCACAATCTTTCGATAACTGCGGGATTTCCAAAATTTTATTAGAGCGAGAGGTATTTGGTGTTTCTGATTTGGGAGAAAATTGGATTTCTATGTACGCATACGATGGATCCAACAATCGCTCCCAGGGTTATTTGGCTGAGGTATATGTTGAAGTAGGTGATGCAGATAAAGATAGCATTCCCGATTATGTGGAAAGGGCCATTGATTTCGATGGTGACGGCGTGCCTAATTATTTGGATCGCGATTCAGATAACGATGGAATTGCCGATGTTAATGAAAATAGTGGATTGAAAATCCTTTTGGATCTAGATCGAGATGGCTATCCCAATGTTTTTGATTGGGATACTGATGGCGACGGAATTAATGACTGTATAGAAGTGAACGGCTTTGACCCTGATCGGAATGGACGTGTGGGTATTGGGAAAGTGTTTGTGAGTTCTTGGGGGATTCCCCTCCTTGCATCGGGAGGAGACTCATATGCTGAAGTGTTTACCGATAACGACTTGGTGCCCGATTATAAGGATATTGACTCGGATAACGATTTGATTTCTGATAAATTTGAGAACAAAAATAATTCTGAATTATTGGATAGCGATAAGGATGGTCTTCCAGACTTCCGCGACACAGACAGCGATGCCGATGGTATTACCGATTTGGATGAAACCGAATTCGATTTTGATCAAGACGGTATTCCCAATTACATCGATTTAGATAGTGATGCGGACAAGATTTTGGATCTCATTGAAACGAATAAAGATTTAGATAATGACCTTATTCCCAATTATTTGGATTTGGATTCGGACTCCGACGGTATTTTTGATGAAGAAGAAGGGGTTGAAGATCTTGATAAAGATGGAATAGGCAACTGGTTAGACGATGATAGTGACAATGATGGAATTCCAGATGTTATAGAAGGTTTGGAAGATACCGATTTGGATGGAATTCCCGATCTTAAAGATATTGATTCCGATGGCGATAATATTTCTGATGAAATTGAAGCACAGCCTTTCTTCAGTGGTTTCCCAGCCGATTCCGACGGTGATGGAACTTTCGATTTTAGGGATACGGATTCGGATAATGATTTGATCTTAGACATTATTGAAGGTCATCCGTTTCAACCTGATACCGATTCAGATGGTACTCCAGATTATAGAGATATTGATTCCGATGACGACGGAACCTTGGATGTTGTTGAATCTACTAAAGATACTGACGATGATGGAGTGATTGATGCTATTGATGAAGATTCCGACAACGATGGTATTTTGGATAAAATCGAAGGTTACGCCGATGTGGATTCCGATGGGAAACCCAATTCGTTGGATTTGGATAGCGATAACGACGGTATCAACGATGTTTTGGAAGTGAAAGGCTCGGATTTTAAAGGAACGGGTATGGTAATTATTGGAACCGTTTATAATCCAGTTGACACGGATAACGACGGAATTTATGATTTCTTAGATGTGGACTCTGATAACGATGGTATTTTGGATATTGTGGAAAGTGGTAGCGGTTATTCTGATGAAAATCAAGATGGTAGGGTTGATGGTGGAGATGTTGATAAAGATGGAATCCCCGATGAAGCGGATGCATTAAGTGGAAGTTTTGGTGATTTTAACGACGCTGGAGTTGTAGATACCGATTTAGATGGTACGAAAAACTTCCAGGATTCAGATAGTGATGGTGATGGTATTCCTGATTTGATTGAAACATCCGCTGATTTTGATTTAGATGAATATCCCAATTATCTAGATGCTGATTCCGATGCTGATGGAATTACTGATCAAGATGAAACTGAAATTGATTCTGATGGAGATGGCTCTCCCGATTTTATTGATATGGATTCGGATAATGATGGCATTTCTGATTTAGTTGAAACGAATTCAGATTATGATAGCGATGGTATCCCCAATTACCTCGATCTCGATTCTGATTCTGATGAAACCGATGATGAAACTGAAGGTGATCAAGATAAAGATAAAAATGGTTTTAAAGATTTTATTGATCCCCAAACATTTGTCCCCGAAATTTTTACGCCAAACAACGATGGTGTAAATGACTTTTTTGAAATTAAAGGATTGATAAATTATCCCAATGCTCAATTGACCGTCTTTAATCAGTGGGGTGTAATTGTTTTCAAATCCAATGGCGCTTACAAGAATCAATGGGGTGGATGGAACGAGGAAAAAGGGAATAGCGGTCAGCGAATCACTCTTCCCGAAGGAATTTATTTCTATATTTTGGATCATAACCGTTCGGATGCTCCACAGTTTAACAAGCCTCAAACTAAAGGCAATTTCTATCTAAAACCCTAAACAATGAAAAAAAATCTGTTTCTTTTTGGTACTATACTTTTCGGGGGATGTTCGTTCTTGAATGCACAGCAAGTGGCTCTAACGACTCAATACGATTTGATTTCCAATATTCAAAATCCTGCTTATAACGGAATGAGTCGAATGTTGAAAGTGGATGGAATTTCCAGAGTGCAATGGGCTAATTTTCCTGGTACACCAAGATATACGGCCGTTGCTTTTCAAAGTCCCGTTAATAAAGACTTTGCTTTAGGTGCTAATTTTCAAACACTTCAGGTAGGCAAGTTTAAAACGGCGTCGCCGTTGAACCTTTCATCCTACAGCGGCGATTTGGCATTTCATCAACAACTCAACCGACATGTGCACTTATCGGCTGGGTTGAGATTGGGTTTGATGTCGTTTTCCATGAGGATAACTCAATTGAATGCAAATATTCCGACCGATATCGCTCAATTGGGTAATGATTATAGTTTTTTATCGCCTTTGGTGGGTGGGGGTGTGATGCTTTACGGAAAAAACTATTTTGTTGGGATGTCGATGCCGCAATTTGCGGTGGTTTCCGATCGTTTGGTTGAAAATGTAAATTTGGGATACAACGCACGCAGTTTTTATTCCATCAATGCCGGTTACATCTATGAATTAAGCAAGGATTGGTATGCCAAAGTTACTTCACAAGCCCGTTGGTACGAAGGAATGCGTCCTGTTATAGATGCAAACGCTTATATTGGTTTTCAAGAAGTTCTTTCTGTGGGATATGGTTACAGAAATACCCGTGTTCATGCATTCTTAACCAAAGTTCGGGTAAATGACTTTTTTAGTGTAGTGTACGCATTTGAAAGTGGAAAAGTGTACGACAATCAAACACCGTTTAATTCACAGGAATTCGGATTGTCGTATCAATTGAATAACAGCAAATCTAAAATTAAAGTAGTTCCAAGAAAATTCTAACACATGATCAAACCCGAATATATTTTTCTCTGGATTCTATTTCACTTGGGTGCCGTAGAATTGCCGAGTGTAATTTCAAAAGGCGGGCAGCCCAAAACTACTGCTACAGTTTATGTTAGCAAAATGCAGTATGCCGAAGCAATTAAGGCGTATAACAATATAGAAAACGTAAAGACCGAAACAGAATTGCGATCTTTATCGAAAGCATTTGCTCAATTGGGGTTCAACGATACAGCCATCCGGATTATTCAAAAAATAGAAAAACAATTTCCAGATAAATTCACTGCCGAAGATCGATTCAATTTGGCTTTATTAAACCGACGTTCTGGTAACATCGAGGAATCGGATGCCATAATTGCAAATATAAAAAGTGCCGATTATTCAACTGTGGCAGTTTGGAACCAATATACCTCTGACTTTTTGAAGAAAAGTGCACCTTTGGAACAAACGGATCTTAATTTAAGATATCATCAATTCAAAAAAGTGGGTCAGACTTTCCTGCCCGTTTTTGACAAAGTCAATAACAAATGGTATTACCATGAAAGGCCCTATGTGAGTAGTGGATTATTGAATTCTGTTTCTTTGGCCGACAATAAGCCGTTTTCCAAAATTTATGAGTCTTTAACGGGAATGGACACTATCGGCATTGAAGGAAAGTTAATGCCAAATCAGTTGCTAAATCGTTATTTTGAACTTAGTTATATTGATTCTAACGGAAGTTTCTATATTACCACTAATCACGGTTTGGTTTCCGATGATAACCGTTATTTGTTGGACATCTTTCAATTTAAATATGATCAAAAGCTAGACGATTATACCATGACGCCGTTGAGTTTGGATAAATGGTTATATAACTATTCAAGTTTTGTGATGAATGATGCACAGAATAAAGCGTTGTTTTGCTCGGATATGTCAGGAGGGTTTGGTGCTGCAGATATTTATTTAGCCGATATAATATGGGATGCTAAAGGCAAACCTACCATCTCTAACCCAGTTAACTTGGGTGATGCCGTCAATTCAATTCTACCCGATAATGATCCCTTTTTTGTGACCAACGATATTATTGCGTTTGCCTCAGAAGGACATGTTGGAGTTGGTGGGCAAGATATCTTTTTTTATCAAGTTTCAACCAACTCGGTATTAAATGCAGGCCGATTTGTGAATACGCGTTTCGATGAGTACGCTCCTCGTTATTATAACGGAAGGTTGTATTTTACCAGCGATAGATCCATGAATCAATCTCGAATTTTCTCGGTAGAATTGTCTACCGAAAGAATCGAGGCAGCTTTTAATCCTGTAATTGATCCACCACCTATTGATAGTTCAACGTTGGTGGTTGTTGACACAATTCCCGTCCCCCAAAAGGAAACACAAGAAGTTAAGAACATTGAAAACTATATTGAGTACATCACCACTGTTAACCCCGAGAAATTGAACTATGTAAAAGCAGTGGAATTTGTTATGCTTTCTGATTCAATGCGGTTTGTAAAAATTGAAGAAATTAATGATAGCTCTGATTATCGTGATTTTTCTTTTTTGACATTACGACATCCAAGTGGTGATATTGTTTTGCTTTCGGAATATGAAAAAGAATTGATGTACTTGAGTGAGGTTTTGCACAAAAGGAATGACTGGGTGGTAGAAATACGTTCTCATACCGATTCGAGGGGCACAGAAAAGCAGAACCGCAAATTGTCGCAGAAAAGGGCAGAGTTCATTGCAAACTATTTATACGTATTGGGTGTTCAGCCCGATCAAGTTAGCGCAATTGGTTATGGTGAGAGCTTGCTTTCTAATCATTGCGTTGACGGTGCACCATGTTCAGAGGATGAGCACGCTGCGAATCGTAGAACGGAATTGATATTGAAAAAGCGGGTGTTGAAGAAGAAGTGAAATGGATAAAACAATACGCTGCGAATCGTAGAACGGAATTGATATTGAAAAAGCGGGTGTTGAAGAAGAAGTGAAATGGATAAAACAATACGCTGCGAATCGTAGAACGGAATTGATATTGAAAAAGCGGGTGTTGAAGATGAAGTGAAATGGATAAAACTAAAAAGGGTGTTAATTTGAACGAACATACCAAGGTATATTATTCAAATCAACACCCTTTTTTGGGTATAGCGTAGTCCGAAATTACTAAAAAACTTGGACCAAGTTTATAAGTGTTAATTTATTGCAATTCAATTATTTAATCACTTTGATTTTTGTTACCCGGTGCATAGATCTGGTATCGACTTTGAAAGTCAAGTCCATTTTTACATCTCTATCTACAGGAAGGGTATTCGACATTTTATTAAACACAATAAAACAGCCATCGTAATCATTGGGTAGGGTAACTTTCAAAATATCCCAACTTTTAGGAGCGCTACATCTAACCGCTGAAGTGGCGTTGTTTTGTGCTTGGTTATTGTTTGAATTGTTCAAATTTCCAGCTTGGTTTGGTGTTATTGTGGTATTAGTGCTAGGCACTTTGGCCGTTACACCTTTGATTACAATGGTTTTACCATTGAATTTTCCAGGGTTTTGCGAGAAGTCTAGAGCTTCAACTACAATTTGAGCTTTGATAAATGATCCAAAACTCACTAAAAGAGCGGTTAGTAAGAGGTGTTTTTTCATATTTTTTATTTTAGGGGATATTGGTTCACTAGAATGAATAAATGATTAAGCAAATTGAATTAACAAAAATTGTGCCAAAATAGACAAATGCTTGATTTTGAATACGTGAAAAAAAAGAAATGGGTTTGAAATAGACTAGTTCAAATCACGAATTGTGGCCAAAGTGAATGCAAACACTTTGGAATTAAAAATCAAGATTGTTTGGATTGAATAAAGTATCGCAGCAGATAATACAATCCCAACCCCAAAATCAATGCTGCCGTTCCTATGGATAAAATATTATGTCCAGGATTTAATCGGTGAAACATCCAAACATTACCAAATAGAAATATTATCCATCCTGCCTCACTTTGAAACTTATATTGAATGAGGGTAATTAAACCAATGAGTATAACAACGGTTTGTGTGGAAATAACAATATCAGGCAAAACTATTCCAATTGATTTTACCAACCACAGAAGGCCAATAACAACCAAAATAATTCCCCCAACTAAATACGATTTGTTTGATTTCATGTTTTTTTTCAATATTTAATGCTTGCAAGTTATTGAAAAAAATCAATGTAGCTGAATGATCAAATATGATAAAAATCAGTTTTTCGACTAATATCCATCATTTTTAGCTTGTGGATTGAATCTCATCTTTGTATAACCCCAGAATAATCGCCAATTACTGTAGTATGTATTTCAAAGAATTTAACGATATCCAAAGTTCAATACGTCATCTGAATGAAGTATTGATAACCGAAATACGCAGTGAAATTTCAACACTTAATGCATATATCCAAGGCAATCCAGCCGAAGATACGTGCCAATTACAGTTTTTTATATTGGTTACCAATTTTGAGCAAGAGTTTGAAAAACTCATACGATTACTGAACATGGTGTTTTTGCCGGCCTATAGTGCTCATGTGGGTATTGAAACTCAATTCAATGAATTCAAAGTACTTAGATCGGCTCATAAGCGACTTTACCGGATTCTCGGAAATCTAAGAAATATCTGCAACGAATACGTTATGGAGGAAAATTGGTCGGATTGCAAAAAGCGAAATTGCATGAATTCATATCAATTGGAACTGAAATTCTTGAATTATTTCAATTTTACCGAGTCAACCATCATTCCTCTCATTCAAGGGTTGAGTGCGTGTACAAACAACAAAAATGCTGATATAATCAAACGCAATTAAAATGAACTTTCATGCAAGCTATTTCTGAAAAGTAAGTGGAAAAGATAATCGATCCAACAGCCATGAGTAAAGAAACAAGTAGTCCTTTATTAGAATCCCCAAAAGAAAAGACCAACCACTTTAGTGTATGTTATCACTGTGGCGCTCAAACGCGTAAACCCTTGGTAAAACATGAACACGAATTTTGTTGTTCTGGCTGTTTGGGTGTTTATGAAATTATAGAGAAAAATAATCTCTGCGAGTATTATAACTTCAATCAAACTCCCGGGGTCAGCTTGGATCAGTACGAAGAAAAAACTTATAAATTTGACTTTTTAGAGAATCAAGAAATTGTCAATCAACTGATTAAGTTTAAATCTGGTTCGCAAATACATTTGGATTTCTACCTTCCTCAGGTGCATTGCAGTTCTTGTTTATACTTGCTCGAAAATTTATATCAAATCCAAGATGGTGTACTGTCGAGTAAGTTGAATTTTAGTCGAAAGGAATTATCGGTAGTATTTGATTCTGATTTGATTAGCGCCAAGAAAATTGCCGAGTTTCTAACCAAATTGGGATATGAACCCTATTTCAGTTTAAGCGATTTGGGAAGTAAAAAAGCAGTTACTAGTCCTTCAAAATCCAGAATCTACAAACTCGGTGTAGCTGGCTTTGCATTTGGCAACATCATGCTTTTGAGTTTTCCGGAATATTTCGCATACGGCACTGATCTGGATGGATTGAAACCCTATTTCCAATGGATAATCTTGGGATTGATAATTCCGGTTATGACCTACAGCTCCACTGAATTTTATAAGTTGGCCTGGGGGGGATTGAAACAGCGATATTTGAACATTGATTTGCCTATAGTTTTGGCCATGATGATTACGTTTTTTCGTAGTCTTTACGAGGTCTTCACCCATACTGGACCTGGTTATTTTGACTCATTGTCGGGCATTGTTTTCTTCATGCTTTTGGGAAGAATTTTACAAGACCGTACCTATAAATCCATTACGTTTAACCGCGATTTTACTTCCTATTTCCCTATTTCGAGTACCTTGTTTAAAGAAGGAAAGGAAGTTACCGTACCCATTGTGAATATAGCAGTAAACGATGAATTGATTATTCATGATCAAGAAATTGTACCCGTTGATGGCTTATTGGTTTCGGGTAAAGCATTGATTGACTACAGTTTTGTAACTGGGGAAAGCAAGCCAGTAGAATTGGATGCGGGTTCTTGGATCTATGCAGGCGGCCGACAATTGGGAGCATCCATTCGGATACTTTCCCAAAAAACGGTTTCTCAAAGTTATCTGGTTTCGCTTTGGAATAAAAACGATCAAAAAGAGCAGAAAACACCCACAATTGAAAGTACTTATGTTCAAAAAGCGAGCATGTATTTTACGCTGGTTTTGTTTTCCATTGCCGCTACCGCAGCGATTTATTGGGGGATGAATGATTCGTCGAAAATTTGGAACGCCGTAACTGCGGTGTTAATCGTGGCTTGTCCATGTGCTTTGTTGTTGAGTGTAACATTTACTCACGGACACATATTATCGCTTCTTGCGCGACATGGTTTTTATTTAAAAAGTGCGCGAGTTATTGAGCGAATGAATCAGATAAAGCATATTGTATTTGATAAAACTGGAACATTAACCCAATCACAAGATCCACTTATACAATATGTTGGTTTACCGTTGAGCGATATTGAAGTGGATGCCATTGCATCTATTTCCAGAGAATCAACGCATCCGTTTGGACGTAGTTTGGCCAAGAAGTTGAATCGAATACCTTTGGATGTAGAGTTTGTTGAAAATGTGCCTGGACAAGGAATGTTGGGTACTTGCGATGGAATAAAAGTGCGTTTAGGGTCGGCGGAGTTTTTGAAGGTTTCTGATGGACAATTGGCAGAACTAACATCCCCCATAAAAGAAGAAGACAAAGACACGTTGAAAGGAAGTTCTATTTGGGTGGAAATGGATGGAAGGGTGAAAGGGGTTTACTTGTTTTCATCGGCAATTCGCAGTCAACTTTCAGAAAGCATTGAACAGCTAGGCAAGGAGTACAAATTATCGCTGCTTAGTGGAGATAACGCACGCGAGGAGTCTATAATTCGAGGAATATTTCCGTCGAATACACAGATATTATTTGAGCAAAAGCCGCATGATAAACGGACTTTTATTGAGCAATTGGAGAATGCGGGGGTTAAAACCATGATGGTGGGTGATGGTCTGAACGATGCAGGTGCGTTGATGTCGAGTTCAATTGGAGTAGCGGTTACGGAAGATATATCATATTTCACAGTGGGTTCAGATGCCATAGTATTAGGGAGTGCACTGAAGAAATTACCTCAATTTTTTCAAGTGGCTCACGATATGCGCAGTATTATATGGTGGAGTTTTGTGATTTCCATTTTATACAATATTGTGGGATTATCGTTTGCGGTACAAGGAGAGTTGAACCCCATCATCGCGGCTATTTTGATGCCTAGTAGTTCCATTTCGATTGTGCTTTTTACTTGGTTAACTTCCATGATCAGTGCACGAAAATTGAAAGATTAATTTGAGTTCAGATTCATCAAATTAATTAAAGATTAGAATTCATTGAAGCCGCGATAGATTGAAATATACAGGTTGAATTTCGGGAAAAACGAGATAAGTTGAAGGAAATCATTGATTTATGAAATTTTAAAAACATGATAAAAATCAGTTTCCCTTATGAGTAACATCATAGCATTGAATCTCTGTTTTTAGTCAAATTTGAATACTTAAAAAAGAAGAATTATGTCGGTAGTGATTTTGTTGATGCTCATGAGTATTGTGGTAGCAGGAATTTTCTTAGTTGCCTACTTGTGGAGTGCAAAATCGGGTCAATTTGATGACCCAGATGCCCATGCCAATCGAATCTTACAAGACACGGAATTGGTAAATAAAGCGAAGTCAACCGGAGTTTAGTTTTAAACAAAACACAAATAATCGATTAGAATACAGAATCAAATACAGAATTAAACTCAATTAAATACAGAATTAAACTCAGAATAAAAATTGATTACCCCAAACTAAATAATATGCAAATAGAAAAGTTTTCTTACGACAATCGACCCGTTAAATGGTTTGCTTACGCTACCATTTTTTGGGGGATTATTGGATTTACAGCAGGATTATGGGCAGCTATAGCGCTGTATTTCCCAGCTATCAACCTTGACTGGGCACCTACTACTTTTGGTAGAATGAGACCGGTACATACGAATGCCGTTATTTTTGCATTCGTGGGTAATGGTATCTTCATGGGTGTCTATTATTCACTTCAGCGACTCACTAAAGCTCGAATGTTCAGCGATTTACTTTCGAAAATTCACTTTTGGGGTTGGCAGTTAATCATTGTATTTGGTGCATTGACTTTGTGGATGGGATATACCACAGGTAAAGAATATGCAGAATTAGAGTGGCCATTAGATATTGCTATTACCTTAATTTGGGTAGTGTTTGGAATTAATATGTTTGGTACCATTATCAAACGTCGTGAAAGTCATTTGTATGTTGCAATTTGGTTTTACATAGCTACTTGGGTAACCGTTGCTATGTTGCACATTGTAAATAGCATTGAATTACCTATTAGTTTAACTAAGAGTTACAGTTGGTATGCAGGTGTTCAAGATGCCTTGGTACAATGGTGGTACGGACACAATGCGGTGGCATTTTTCTTAACTACTCCCTATTTGGGATTGATGTACTACTTCTTACCTAAAGCGGCAAATCGTCCTGTTTATTCATATCGCTTATCCATTATACACTTCTGGGCGTTGATCTTCATTTATATCTGGGCAGGTCCTCACCATTTGTTGTACACTGCGTTGCCGGATTGGGCACAATCATTGGGTGTAGTATTTTCGGTGATGTTGATTGCTCCAAGTTGGGGTGGTATGATTAATGGTTTGTTTACTTTACGCGGAGCTTGGGATCGCGTTCGTGAGGATGTGGTATTGAAGTTCATGGTAGTGGCGATTACCGCTTATGGTATGGCTACTTTCGAAGGACCCATGTTGTCGTTGAAAAAAGTAAACGCAATCAGTCACTTTACGGATTGGACCATTGCGCACGTACACGTTGGAGCTTTGGGCTGGAATGGTTTCTTGACCTTTGCAGTATTGTATTGGTTGATCCCTCGCATGTGGAGAACCAAATTGTATTCACCTTCTGCGGCTAATGCACACTTTTGGTTGGGTACATTAGGTATTGTTTTCTATGCAATTCCGATGTATTGGGCTGGTTTTACACAAAGTTTGAACTGGAAAACATTTACACCTGACGGTACTTTGCAGTACACATTTTTGGATACCGTAAATATGCTATTGGGCATGTATAAGTTGAGAAGTATAGGAGGTCTATTATTCTTGATTGGTGCTTGTCTTATGGTTTGGAACTTGTATAAAACCATCAAATCCGGTTCATTCTTGGCGGATGAAGAGGCAGAAGCTCCAGCATTGGTGAAACATGGAAGTCATGAAGGCGAACACTGGCACAGAGTTATAGAAAGAAAGCCTATCCAAATGTTGGTGTTGAGTTTACTGGTTGTTGCAATTGGTGGTGTTTTGGAAATGGTGCCAACCTTCTTAGTAAAGACCAATATTCCTACCATCAGTTCCGTGAAACCATATACACCATTGGAATTGCACGGTCGTGATATCTATATTTCCGAGGGATGTTATACTTGTCACTCACAAATGGTTAGACCATTTAGAGATGAGGTTAAACGTTATGGCGAGTATTCTAAGGCAGGTGAGTTTGTTTACGATCATCCATTCCAATGGGGAAGTAAACGTACCGGTCCGGATTTGGCTCGTGTAGGCGGAAAGTATAACAACGCATGGCATTTCAATCACATGTATGCTCCAGCAGAGGTAAGCAAAGGTTCTATTATGCCTCGATATCCTTGGTTGTTAACAAAAGGTATCGACATCCGCAAAACACCTAAAATGATCAACGCTATGCAAACCATGAATGTTCCTTATGAAGTAGGATATGCGAATCGTGCAAACGAAGATTTGGAGAAACAAGCCAAAGAAATCGCTGCTGATTTGAAAAAAGATCCTATGGTGACTCAAATTATGGAGATGGAAGGTGTAAGTAACTTGGAGTATTCTCAAATCGTAGCCTTGATTGCGTATTTACAGCGCATCGGTACTGATATCAAGAAAATGCCTATTGAAAGTCACCCAGAACATTAATAAACTGAAAACTAAAAACGCATTAAAATAAATAGGAACAGCACTTTTTAAAGTCCAAATATTCAAGTTATGAAATTCATCAATTATTTAAAAACCATCGATGGTGTAAGTATCTACCCCTTAATTACACTGGTTCTGTTTGGATTATTCTTTGCAGTGGTGGTGATGTGGGTTTCAAAGTCCAACAAAAAGTACTTTGAAAAGGCAAAAAACATTCCTCTAAATGATTAAAAAATATGAAATTTAGTAAAAAAATTATAGTAGCAGCTATGGGCTGGGGTATGGTATCCCAGCTCGCAGCTCAAGCCGCAGATACTGCCATGGTTGCGGCTGCATCAGGTGCAGGCTCCAGTTCCTCAAACGCTTATATTCCCTGGTTGTTGGTTTCAACGGCTGTCGCCTTGGCAATTGTTATCTTATTCATGGGTTCTTTACTTGGCAAGGTGGCAATCATGAAATTAAAATTCAATGCCAAATCCATTGCTTTGATAACTTTCTTGTTTTCGGCTGCAAGTTTGATGGCTGCGGGTACTGATGCTAATTCTGGTTTCAGAGGGTTCAGTAGCTTTGAATTGAATATGATTCTCTTAGGAGTTATTTTCATGGAAGTGTTGATTATCTTGTATTTCGCATATTGGTTAAAAGCAATTGTGCTTCCCAAGAAATCAGAAACTGCAGCGGAAGCTAAAGTGTCTATGTTGGCACAATGGTGGGACAAAATGAACAATTCTGTGGCGGTTGAAAAGGAGAAAGATGTTCAATTGGATCACGACTACGATGGCATCAAAGAATTAGACAATGCATTGCCACCTTGGTGGGTATATGGATTCTATTTGACTATTGTTTTTGCAGGAATTTACATTTATAGATACCATATTTCAGGTTCGGCACCTTTGCAGGTAGAAGAATTGAAAATTGATTTGGCGAAAGCGGAATTGCAACAAGCTGAATACAATAAATTAAGTGCTAATAAAGTGGATGAAAACTCCATCGAATACAAGCCAGATGCCTCTATTTTAGCCGACGGACAAGCTATTTTCAAAAAGAATTGTGTTGCTTGTCACGGAGAAAATGCACAAGGAGTTAGTGGTCCGAACTTAACAGATGAGTACTGGAAGCACGGTGGTTCAATTAAAAACATCTTCAAAACCATCAAGTTAGGTGTTCCTAGTATGGGTATGATTGCTTGGGGAGAAACCTTGACTCCTAAAGAAATGGCCAGTGTTGCTACGTATGTAAAATCACTGAAGGGATCCAATCCTGCCAATCCAAAAGCACCTGAAGGAGAATTGTATAAAGAAGAAGCGGAAAGTGCGCCAGCCTCACAAGACTCAGCGGCAGCGCCTGCCGCGGCTGGAGCTCCGGCCAATGCAGCTCCTGTTTCAGCTGCTGCTGTAACTTCTGCTGGCAATTAATTATACATTGCAGAATTGGAATTTACACTAATCAACAAGCTGAAAAGTACACTAATTAGCTTTCTAAAAAGCACACCCAATTAAGTAAAAATTAATTTTAAAAAAAGCTGATGATACCAAACGTCGATTTTGAAGAAAATGATGAATATCGTGATCGAGTAGCGACCATCGACGAAAAAGGGAAGCGTAAGTGGGTTTATGCATACAAGCCAACCGGGCGTTTTTATAACGCCCGGACCTGGCTTTCTTTGTTTTATCTGATTGTATTTTTCGGATTACCCTGGGTTACCTACAAAGGTGAACCCTTTATGCTTTTGAATATTCTCGAAAGAAAATTTGTGGTTTTTGGATTTGTGTTCTGGTCGCAAGACTTTTTCTTGTTCGGCTTGACCATGATCCTTTTTGTGGTATTTATTATCGTATTTACCGTTGCCTTCGGACGGTTATTTTGCGGTTGGGCCTGTCCACAAACCGTATTTATGGAAATGGTTTTCCGTAGAATTGAATACTGGATAGAAGGCGATGCTCCCAAGCAAAAAGCA
>CAZQFZ010000024.1:0-2115 GCA_964592635.1 uncultured Rhizobium sp. | reverse complement strand
GGCGAACCCAGAGAAAAGTTGCGTAAAAATACCGAGAGAACTGCCGGAGATTGTATCGATTGTAATCTTTGCGTGAATGTTTGTCCTACGGGAATTGATATCCGAAACGGTACCCAGTTGGAATGTGTACATTGTACTGCATGTATCGATGCATGTGATTCTATTATGGATAGAATTAATAAACCCAAAGGGTTGATTAAATATGCTTCTGAAGCTACCATTGCTGATAACAAGCCGTTTACCATTACCACCCGTTTAAAGGCATATATTGTTCTGTTGGTTGCTCTATTGGGGATTTGGTTGGCGATATTAACCACTCGCAGTACCGTTGATTTTCAAATTAGAAAAGCTCCAGGACAATTATACACGATCACTCCTGAAGGAGATAAAGTATTTTCGATTTATACCGTTTTGATGATCAATAAAAGTCATAAAGATTTTGATTCATTGACATTAAGATCAGAAAATTCGAATTATGAATTGGAGTGGGTAGATAAAAACAATTATCGTCATTTAAAGAAGGAATCCGTGCATAATGGAACCATTTTTATTCGAATAAATAGGAATAAAATCCAAAACCGTAAAGACGAATTTAAGATTCATCTATACAATGGAGAACATTTGCTAGAATCGGAAAATGTGGTATTTTTAGCACCTAAACCTAAAAAATAGAATTAGCACATTCAAAATTGATTAGGATAAAGAGATGTTAATGTTGACAAACCATTCAAATTAGCATCTCTTTAAAAATCAGGAAAACATCCCAAAAAATTAAAAGAAAAAAAACATGAACTGGGGAAGATTTATAACATTTATATATGTAGCATTTGTTGCCGGAATCGTGTACTTAGTTTACGGTTCCATGCAACAGGATATCAATTTGGTAGATGAAAATTACTATCAAAAGGAATTGGCATTTCAAAAAGAAATCGAACAATCCAATCGAGCGGTTCAATTAAATCAAATTGTTACAGTAGAAGAAACACCCAATGGATATTGGGTAGCAGTGGATTCCGCGAAAGGGTCAAAATTCTCGGCGGATGTACATTTTTATTGTGCTTCAAGCAAAGAAAAAGACAAGCTGTTCCATTTTAATGATCAAACTGAAGCGAAATGGTGGATTCCCATCAATAAAATTCAACCTGGCAAATACACGGTAAAAACCAGATGGGTTATTGATGCCAAAGATACGCTGATGCAAGAAACTGCCTTCGAAAAGTAGAATTAAGGGCAAAAATGGTATCTAAATCCACTTGTAAATTCGGGATTCTATAAATTTAAAACATGGCATTTGCAATTTTAGCCGGTTTGGCATTGGGTATTGCAGGTAGTATGCACTGCGTGGGTATGTGTGGTCCTTTAGCACTTTTGCTCCCCACCAATCAGCGATTTCCAGGGGCTTATGTGTCGAATATATTGTATCAATTTGGTCGCGTGATTACCTATGTACTTTTGGGTGCTTTTTTCGGGGGAATCATGGAATGGCTGGATATACGAAAATTTGAACAGTGGATTTCATTGTCGATTGGAATTGTATTTTTATTGATTTGGGCCAATGAATTTTTCAATAAATCGTCGAATTTATTAGGATTTATATCCACCTGGGTGAATCAAAAATTTGCATCCACATTAAGTACAGGCGGTGCATTCAAATGGTTGGTTGCAGGAATGCTTAATGGACTATTACCCTGTGGTTTGGTTTATGGTGCGCTTTTGGGCTCTCTGGGGATGGGATCCTGGATTAACGGAATTTTGTTCATGTTCGGATTCGGTTTAGCTACGATGCCGGCACTCTTAGCGGTAACCTTTACCAAACATTTAATTAATTCGCGAGTAAAACTAAATTTACAAAAATTGATGCCATTTTGGCTTTTGGTGATGGGAATTTTATTCGTGTTGCGAGGAGCTAATTTGGGTATTCCGTTCTTGAGTCCCAAATTTTCAAGCAGTACCGAAACACACGCATCGTCAAGTTGCTGCGGAGGAAGTTCAAATAGAATCTCTTCAAAATCTGAGCATACTGCAACATCCGAGCATGCTACAAAAACTAAGAATCCAGCATCTACATCTCACAAATCTGATTCAAAACCTGCAAGTTGCTGCAGCGGGAAATGA
>CAZQFZ010000023.1:0-27623 GCA_964592635.1 uncultured Rhizobium sp. | reverse complement strand
AATGTGTACGGTAAGAAACCACCAGAATTATTTTTCCAACTATTGAATGTGTATTCCATTAAATTTTCAATATTCATGTTAAACACGGAAATATCGAACAATCCAGAAATCCTATGTTGGTGTTGATTCAATTGGAACCCTTGTTTAAATCCCAATTCTATACTTCTTGAAGATTCGGGTTCTAAATTGGGATTAGGTAATACGCTTATATTACCAGAACTTGTGCTGGTAAAAAGTTCTGCCATCGATGGAAATCGATATCCCTCACCATACGAAAATCGAAACGAATTAGAACGACTCAGTTGGTAGTTCATACCTGCACGATAAACTGGCTTGGATCGAACTTTACCATCCAAATTGAAATATTCATAACGACTCCCTGCTTCCAGATTTAATTTTTTGGTTTTAAAGGAAAGCTGCAAATAGCCGGCATGATTTCGAGCTTGGTGATTTCCTACATAAAGAGCAGATTGACTATTGGTGAGTGAGTTTACAACTCCTACAGCCAAGTTTAAATCCCGTTTTTTAACAATCCCATTACTGTTTGTGGCATTACTGCGCACTTCATTTTCCTTAGGAGGGGATGACGTTTTGCTTGGTTCGTTTGTATTGTGAAACTTAACCAAAGAAAACGTTCTATTTGATTTCCATTCCGAATAGTAGAACTGACTTTTATTGTCTTGATTGTTGTTTGGATCGCCGTTGTCGATATCATTGTTTACGGTGAAAATTCGATTTTGAAATTTGTGCTTCCATTTATTTCCGGAGTATTCAATGTATGGGTCGAAATAGAAGCGTTTTCCTAGTGTTTTAGTAAGTGCACTATCCTGAGGAGTATAGGCCAATTGATCGCTTTCCCAAATCAAAAAGGAACCACTTTCACCGTTTTGAATGCTGCTATTGATTCCCAATTTGAGTTTTTCGTTGGATTTGGGACGGTAGAAATAACGGGCGTGGAATCGAATTCGATTGTCTTGCGAACCCATTCTGTAACCATCGTCGTTGAGTTGATTCCAACTAATTGCAAAACTATGTGCACGGATTTTCTGACTGTAAATCCCATTGCTTCCAAAAATAGTTGGTTTTTTGGGGGATGTTTTCAAGGAATTTGGTACGTCATAATACCCATAAAACATAGAAATATTGGCCGAAGGTACAACAGAAATGGGCGATGATTTGAGATTTACAACTCCATTTAGTGCCGAGGAGCCATAAAGTACGGAGCCTGCTGATTTAATTACTTCTACACCTGAAATTCCTTCAGTGGGAAGAAAACTAAATGGAACAGACCCTGCATCCCCCGTAATCATAGGCATTTCGTCAATGGTTACCATCACACGACTTCCAGCACCATAACTCCATCCACTTCCACTGCGAATGTTAATTTGATCGTCGTTTATGGTTACACCTGGCATTTGTTCGAGAGCGGAACTCAGATTGGTAGTAATTTTATTTTCAATGATATAAGGTTTAAGTACACTTACCCCTACGGTGCTTTCTTTCAACGTGGCGTTTTGTTTATTAACAATTACCACAACCTCATTGAGAAATTCGAAATCGCTGTTGAAATTGGGATCGGTAATTTGTCCAATTCTCCTGAAATCTGTTTGAGGTTTTGTGGTGTCTGAAATGGGTTTTGTGGTGTCTGAAATGAGATGGAGTATTTCCTTTTTTTCTGAAAAATCAAGGCATTCCGCTTGTAAAATCGAAGAACTTAGAGCGGCGATGAAATAATAGATAACAAAAGTTGTTATGTGTTTCGTAATTTCCATGTAAATTCGTACAATATTTCAATTAAATACAATGATACGTAACTTAAGATGGATATTTGTTATTGCGGCTTTAGCAATTATCCCCGAATCTACATTCGGTCAAATTTGTACCCCAGATACTGGGTTGAAAGTTCCGGGTTTTAAACCTGCAATATTGCCAAATGGTGATGTAAATCAAGCATATTCTGTAGGAATAACGGTTAAGGTATTTAAAGACACCCAGGTTTCTCAAGGTGGTCAAACCGTTTCTGCAACAGTGGATTCAATGGTTTTACAAACTGTTTTAGGATTGCCCACTGGTTTGAAATATGAGTGTTTAAATTCTTGTAAATTCACTCCATCTAAATTGAGTTGTGTAAAAATCGATGGTACACCAACTCAATCCGGATTGTTTCCACTGAAATTGCCTATCATGATTTATGCAAAAGTGTTTGGTGTTGTACCATTATCACGTCCTGATACATTGAGAAACTTTGTTTTGTTAGTTAACGGAAATTCAGCGTCCGTTGAAGAAATGAAATCATTGGGAATGAAAGCATTTCCAAATCCTGCAAAAACCAAAGTTCATGTTGTAACTAATCAAATACCAACACTTTATAATTTGGTAGGTGAGCAAATGTTTGTTGCAGCTAAAAAAGAAGATTTGGGATATGAACTGGATATACAAACATTAAAAACGGGTGTGTATATTATCCGTAATGGTGAAGGTTCAGTAAAATTAATCGTGGAATAAATAGTATCCCGATATCATTTATGTTAACGCTTTTTATTTGATTTAAAATAGGAATAAATACTTATTCAACCGTTGTGGCAGAGATAAAATTTCAGTACACCATTCCCAAAACGAAGGCAGAAATACCAGCGTTGATTATACTTTTGGTGATTGACTTTATAGGCTGGGCATTTCATTTTGGAATGTTCAGTTGGACAGGAGGTTTTATATGGTTGGGTTTTTCAACTCCCATATTGCTTTGGATTTATAAAAAACGTAAGGGTAATTACTTCGTTCAAGTAGATGAAAATGGGGTATCTTGGAGAGAGAATTTTTTTTCAAATCTCGTGTTTATTCCATGGAATTATCTTCAGAGAATAGATTACCTGGCTTATGAGATTAATTTCATGTTGAAAGAAACGGCCCAAGTAGTTTCATTTGGAACGAGTGGTTTAACCGATGATAAGACCGAAGAATTGAAAAAAGCCATTAGCGATATGGTGGAAATTAACGCTCAAAAGAATACACATGTTTAAACCCAATTTTGATTTTATTGAAGAACTGAAGTGGCGTGGTTTGTTGCACGATACCATACCTGGAGTTGAAGAATTATTAAACAAAGAACAAGTTACTGCATATATTGGATTCGATCCCACGGCAGATTCTTTGCATATAGGAAATATGGTGCCGATCATGTTGCTCACGTTGTTTCAAAAAGCTGGACATAGGCCGGTTGTTTTGGTGGGTGGTGCTACTGGAATGGTCGGTGACCCAAGTGGAAAAAGTTCTGAGCGTAAATTACTCGATTTAGATGCACTAAATCATAATTTGGAAGGTCAGAAACGTCAGCTGATGAAGTTTCTAGATTTCTCAGGTTCTTCAAATGCAGCGATTGTGGTGAATAACTACGATTGGTTTAAAGATTGGGGTTTCCTGGATTTCATTCGTGAGGTAGGAAAACACATCACTGTGAGTTACATGATGAGCAAAGACAGTGTAAAAAATCGTTTAGAAGCGGGAGGTTTGTCGTTTACTGAATTTAGTTACCAATTGGTACAAGGGTATGATTTTTTGCATCTCTTCAAGGAACACAATTGCAAAATTCAAATGGGCGGTAGTGACCAATGGGGAAATATTACCACAGGAACTGAATTGATTCGTAGAATGGCACAAGGCGAAGCTTATGCTATAACTGCGCCTTTAGTGACTAAATCTGATGGTTCTAAGTTTGGTAAAAGTGAAGGAGGAAATGTTTGGTTAGATCCCCAAAAAACATCTCCATTTGCATTCTATCAATTCTGGTTGAACATTTCTGATGAAGATGCAATGAAATTTGTCAAAATTTACTCTCTAAAAGATAGAACTGAAATTCAAAATGCCATTGATTCACACAAAGGGAATGAACATTTACGCGGTTTGCAGAAGTTTTTAGCCGAAGAGTTAACCTTGCGTGTTCATTCGCAAAACGATTTGGACTTAGCAATTAAGGCTACTCAGGTGTTCTTTGGAAATGGAACTGCCGACGATTTAATGTCATTGGATATTGCAACATTATCGGCATCCTTGGAAGGAATGGAAAAATTTCAAATTGATCATGTAAAATTAACTTCTGGAGTACCGATTTTGGAATTATTGGCGGTAGAAACGCAAATATTTTCCTCAAAAGGAGAAGCGAAAAAAATGATTCTTGCCAATGGATTTTCTATAAACAAAGAGAAAATGTCAAATTCAGAGGCCATGATTGATTTGAAATATGTCTTGCATAATCAGTATATCATAGTTCAGAAAGGAAAGAAAAATTATTTTGTCATCGAATTAGTATAAATAAATTTTACAAGGGTGCTTTTGAGAATACCCAAAAGAATGGTCGAATTGAATTAGAAGAATTCTATAAACGTTGGTTAGTAGATTTTGCAAATTCGAATAACAAAAATCACCATAATAGAACAATAAAACTGGAATTTATATGAAAGGCATCATTTTAGCTGGTGGGTCTGGCACCCGTCTTCACCCATTAACACTAGCAATTAGCAAGCAATTAATGCCGGTGTATGATAAACCGATGATTTATTACCCGTTATCGGTTTTAATGATGTCTGGAATAAACGAAATTCTGATTATTTCAACACCACATGATCTGCCTCATTTTCAGCGTTTATTAGGAGATGGGTCGCGTATTGGTTGTAAGTTTGAATATGTTGAACAACCATCGCCTGATGGGTTGGCCCAAGCATTTATTCTAGGGGAAAAATTTATAGGTAGCGATTCAGTGGCTTTGATTTTGGGTGATAATATTTTTTATGGTTCCAATTTGATAGATACATTGAAAAGTTGCAACAAACCCTCCGGTGGTATCGTTTTTGCATATCATGTATCAGATCCAGAAAGATATGGAGTAGTGGAGTTTGATAAGGATCTTAATGCCTTAAGTATTGAGGAAAAACCAGTTGAACCAAAGTCGAGCTACGCAGTTCCAGGACTTTATTTTTACGATAATTCTGTGGTGGAAATCGCAAAAAATTTGGAACCGTCTTCCAGAGGAGAACTAGAGATAACAGATGTGAATCGATTGTATCTTGAAAAAAACAAATTACAGGTTCGTATTATGAGTCGAGGAACTGCTTGGTTAGATACAGGAACATTTGCTTCACTGATGCAGGCCGGTCAATTCGTTCAAGTTTTGGAGGAGCGACAAGGACTGAAGGTGGGTTGCATTGAAGAGGTGGCTTGGCGTGAAGGGTTTATAAGTTCAGAAAAATTGCTTGAACTAGCTCAACCACTAAAAAAGAGTGGTTATGGTGAGTATTTAGAAAAAGTGGTAAGAATGCAGTCAATTTAAACCTAATTCGAATTGGGAAATGGCATATGGAAAATAAGTTAAATGAGATTAAAACCAAAGTAGAACGTGTACTTTCTAAGTACACTGAATTATTGCGGGAGCACGATTTGCTTCTGCAAAGCAATCAATCTATTCGATCTCAATTTGATGAAATTTATCAAAAAAATGAATTAATTGAAACCCAAAACCAAGATCTTACTCAAAAGATCCAGGATTTGAAAATACGAGTAGATGAACTAACAGAATTGAATGAAACGTTAGTACAGAATTCTCTAAAATGGAAAGGTGAAAATTCAGTATCATCGGAGTCTACAACAGATTTATTTAGTTCTGCAGTTTCCAACCACTTCAGTGTGAATAATGAATGGTTAGAGAAAGTGCAAATTTTGGAAGATAAAATTACTGGCTTAAAAGGAGATAACGATATTTTGAGAATGAATTTATCTCGAAAAGATGCATTCATTTTACAATTAGAAACAGAAAAAAGACAGCTAAAAATCAAAATAAGTGATTTAGAGGAGGAGATTGCGCTCAAGGAAAACACCATCGAAATACAAAAAAATACGTTAAACGAGCTTAAGGAACAGAATAAATTGATTAAACTTGCAAAAGAAATGTCGCCTGACAAAAACAATAATCATGATTTGAAAATCAAGATTAACGAAATTGTTAGAGACATTGATCGGTGCATTGATTTATTAAACGAATAAATACTATGGAAAATAACCCAACGGTTCTTTTATCTGTAAATATAGACGGCAGAACAATGCGTCTGCGTGTTGCAAAAAAAGATGAAAAACAAGTGTTATTAGCCTCAGAGTTATTGAATAAAAGAATTGACGGATTCAAACGGTTTGGTTCAACTGATCCCGTAGATCGACTTTCCTGGGCTGCTTTGGATTTAGCCGGGGAAATTGTAAGGAATCCTAAACAATCCAATTCCCCCCAAAGTGGATCAAATAATTCTGATGAAACAGAAAAAGTAATTGCTGAATTAGAGCAATTATTATCCGGTTTCTAATTGATTTAGTATTATCGTTGAAATACATCTCTGCTCCACAAAAAAATAAAATGGAGTAAAAAAATGGACATTATTGTATTCATTCTTGCCGGATTAATTGCAGGTTTAGGCCTGGGTTATGTCGTGTTTGTAACCGCAAGAAAAAACCAACTCGATTCAGAGAAAGCACGAATTTTGGAAGAAGCCAAATCTCAAGGTGAGAACTTGAAAAAGGATCGTATTCTAGAGGCAAAAGAAAAATACATGCAATTGCGCTCTGAGTATGAAAAAGAAGTAAACAAACGCAATCAAGAAATCTCAAATTCTGAGAATCGCATTCGTCAAAAAGAACAATCTTTAGACGATAAACTTAAGAATTACAAACAAAAAGAAGATGAACTTGCACAAAAGCAACAACGCCTAGACGCTCAAGTTGAGTCTTACAAAAACAAAGAGAAAGAACTGAATTCTTTGAGAGATCAGCAATTGGCTAAATTAGAAACCATTGCAGGATTGAATCAACAAGAAGCAAAAGAACAAATGCTTGAAGCCATTAAAGCCAAATCGCATACTGAGGGTTTGACCATGGCCAAAACAATAATCGAAGAAGCAAAGTTAGGAGCTACTCGTGAAGCTAAGAGAATTGTTCTTCAAACTATTCAACGTACCGCTGCAGAATTGGCTATCGATAACACCGTAACCGCATTTCCTTTGGAATCAGACGATGTCAAGGGTAGAATTATTGGTCGTGAAGGCAGAAATATTAAAGCATTCGAAGCCGCAACTGGTGTTGAAATCCTGATCGACGATACCCCAGAAACTATTGTGCTGAGTTGTTATGATCCGATCCGAAGAGAAGTTGCACGTGTATCATTAGAACGTTTGATACGCGACGGAAGAATTCACCCAGCTAGAATTGAAGAAGTGGTCGAAAAAACGCGCAAGCAAATCGAGGAAGAAGTAATCGAATGGGGCGAAAGAACCGTTGTTGATCTAGGAATAACCGGATTACATCCTGAATTGATCCGCTATGTGGGTCGCATGAGATTCAGAAGTTCGTATGGCCAAAATTTGTTGAAACACTCTCGTGAAGTTGCTCGTTTGTGTGCAACCATGGCAGCGGAAATGGGATTGAATGTAAAGTTAGCAAAACGCGCTGGTTTGTTGCACGATATAGGAAAATGCCCTGATAATGATGAGGAAACTCCCCATGCATTGTTGGGCATGAAACTGTGTGAGAAATACGGTGAACATCCTGAGGTTTGTAATGCAGTTGGTGCCCACCACGACGAAATCGAAATGACATCTTTGTTGAGTCCTGTGATTCAAGCTTGCGATGCTATTAGTGGTTCACGTCCAGGTGCTCGTAGAGGCGACGAACAGTACGTTGAACGTATCAAAGAAATGGAAAATATGGCACTCAGTTATCCCGGTGTTGAAAAAGCTTACGCTATTCAAGCAGGTAGAGAATTGAGAATTATTATGGGTGCTGAGAAAACCAACGACGAACAAGCAGATGTTTTGGCATTTGAATTATCCAATCGTATCATGACGGAAATGCGTTACCCTGGTCAAGTGAAAATCACGGTTATTCGTGAGAAAAGGGCTGTTGGTGTGGCAAAATAATATCAATTCATTAAGCTAAATTTGAAATCCCTATAATCTAAAGTTATAGGGATTTTATTTAATACCCATTTAATTCCTTTTTCAAGTTGACAGGTAAACTTTACATAGTGCCAACACCAATTGGTAATTTAGGCGACATGACATTTCGCGCTGTTGAAGTATTGAAAAACGTAGATAAAATCTTAGCGGAAGATACGAGAACAAGCAAAGTACTGTTAAATTTTTATCAAATTTCTACTACGTTGGAGAGTTTTCATTTGCATAATGAACACAATAAATTGAACTTTTACATTCAACAGCTTCAAAGTGGTTTGAATTTAGCTCAAATTTCTGATGCCGGTACACCTGCCATTTCCGATCCCGGCTTTTTGTTGGTTAGGGAGGCACTTCGCCACAATATTGAGGTGGAAGTTTTACCGGGCGCTACGGCATTCGTGCCTGCATTGATCAAGTCAGGTTTCCCGCTTCATAAATTTATTTTTGAAGGATTTCTTCCCCAAAAGAAAGGCCGTCAAACTAAGTTGAGAGAATGGTCTACCGCCTCAGATACAATTGTTTTTTATGAAAGTCCTCACAAACTTTTGAAAACCCTACATGGATTGTTGGAGTTTTGCAAACCCAATAGAAGAATTAGCGTTTCAAGAGAACTGACCAAAAAGTTTGAAGAAACGGTTACCGGAACATTATCAGAAGTAATTAGGCACTTCGAGACCCATCCACCCAAAGGTGAGTTTGTTGTAGTTTTGGAGGGAGATTTGAACCTTTGTGATGTGCAAGATTCAATTACGCTAACTGAAAATATATGAACGGCACAGAGAATACCGTAACTTGGTTAAACCGTATTCCTAATTGGGTATGGTTACTGCTCCCTAGTGCATTATTTTTACTTGCATGGCATCCAATTTCTTTAACCCCTTTGTTGTTTGTGGCGTTTTTGCCCTTTATTGTGCTTTCTGAGCGATTTATTCAAGACAAAAAGTACAAGTACTACGGGGTTCTTTTTTTGTCTTTTTTGGGATGGAATATTGCAACTACATGGTGGGTTTATTTTGCCAGTGCACCGGGAGCCATTGCAATGCTAATTCTGAATTCTGCGTTTATGCTCGTTCCATTTGGTGTTCTAAGAGCATTGAAAAAAAGGACTTTTTCTAATATTGTAGTATGGTCATTGTTCATATTGTCTTGGTTAGGTTATGAATACGGACATCATCGTTGGGATTTATCTTGGCCTTGGTTGTGTTTAGGTAATGGATTTTCCGGGATGGTAGATCTTGTTCAATGGTATGAATTCACGGGAACTTTAGGAGGGTCGTTATGGGTATTGGTAGTCAATATATTACTGTATTTTTCGATAATTTCATCCCCCGAGAATAAAAAGAAGAGTCGTATGAATATATGGCTCATCCTCATTCTTGTATTTCCTGTGATTGCATCTTTATCAATTAAATGGTTGAGAATGGGTACAGTTCATACGGGTAAATCAATTGAGGTGGCGGTGTTGCAGCCTTCGTTTGATCCGTGGACAGAGAAATTTGTACGAAATCCTTTGGATTTGGAACAAGAAATGATTCAAATATCCAAACAAACAATTGATAATAATACGGATTGGTTAATTTGGCCAGAAACTTCCTTGGTTTCAAATATTGATATGAAGTATCCGGATTCCGATCCTCAGATTCAAATGATAAAAAATGATTTTTTCAAAGAATTTCCAAAATTGAATATACTTACGGGGGTAAATGGAATTGAATATTATCAAAGTGCGGAAAAGCCAAATAGGTCGGCACGAAAAAGTCAATACGATCATGCTTTGTGGTATAATCTGTATAATTCAGCGCTATTTATTCGAAATGGGGAGCCAATTCAAGTATATCATAAAAGTAAATTAGTTCCGGGTACTGAACAAATGCCGTTTATACAAACTATTCCATTTTTAGAGAATTTGGCTATTTCTTTGGATGAGAATAGTTCCACGGGTAGCTTAGGTGTATCTGAAAATGCGCTTGCTCTCGGTACTGAAAATGAATCAAAAACAGCTCCAATTATTTGTTATGAAAGTATCTATGGAGATTATGTTTCCGAGTATGTAAAGAATGGAGCTCAGTGGTTGGCCATTATTACCAATGACGCTTGGTGGAACAACACACCAGGCTATAAACAACATTTTTCTTACGCCAAGCTTAGGGCGGTTGAGTTTAGGAAATGGGTAGCTCGTTCTGCAAACACAGGTACTAGTGGCTTTATTGATCCCTTGGGTTCCGCTGTGCAAACATCAAGTTGGTATGAAAAGGTAGGAATGAAACAGATCATACACACAAATCAATTAAAAACGGTTTATTGTAGGCTTGGCGATGAAGGTGTTTTGTTGATTATTGCATTGGGTTTTGCCATTGTTATCTGGTTGAAGCAAAGACAATAATCAATTGCCTATTAACCTAATTTTTTTTGCCAGTTCCAAGCATCTTTCAACATCTGCGATAAATCTCGTTTCGCTTTCCATCCCAAAATAGACTCTACTTTGGTGGTTTCGGCCCAAACTTGCACCACATCCCCTGACCGGCGAGGACCCATACTATGTGGAACCGCAATTTGGTTTACTTTCTCAAACGTTTCAATAACTTCCGATACACTACTTCCCGTGCCGGTACCAATATTGAAAACTTCAAATGATTCGCTCTGTTTTCCGTTTAGCAAGCGTTGAACGGCAATTACATGGGCTTCTGCCAAGTCCATTACATGAATATAATCACGAATGCATGTGCCATCGGGTGTTGGATAATCGTTTCCGTGAACCGTTAATGAAGGACGAATTCCTGCAACTGTTTGGGTAAGATAGGGTATTAGGTTATTTGGAACGCCCAATGGTAATTCACCTATTAATCCTGATGGATGTGCCCCTATGGGATTAAAATATCGTAAACATTGAGTCTTCAACCAATTAGCATTGTCTTTCAAAATAACTTCACCCATTTGTTTTGTAGCACCGTATGGAGATTCAGCTGGTTTGGTTATGGTGGTTTCTCTTACTGGAATCTCTGCTGGCTCTCCGTAAACCGTACAGCTACTGCTAAATACTACTTTGTTGATCCCTGTATCTTTCATTGCGCTTAACAATGAAATCAAACCACCTACATTATTTTGGTAATACAACAGTGGTTTTTCTACACTTTCCCCAACGGCCTTAAATGCTGCGAAATGGATAATGGCTTGTGGTTGGTGTTGTTCAATTAATTGAACCATTAATTCGGTATGATTTACATCACCTTCAATAAAAATTGGTGTATATCCAATGAGTGTAGAAATTCCTTTTAAGGCTTCTATTTTACTGTTGCTTAAATTATCAATTATAATGGGTTCGAATCCTGCTTCATGCAAACAAACTGCTGTGTGTGAACCTATAAAACCGAGGCCGCCTGTTACTAATATTTTATTATTCATTGGGGGATATTCAAATTATCTCAACTATTTCGTTTTGATGTAAAATATAATTTTGTTTGGTTTCGGGGCAAACAGCCCATTTTCCATCGGAATACTTATTAAACAAAGGGTGTTCAGGCAACATGGATGTAAAATGAAGTCGGTGACCATTTTTACTTACCCAACCCAATAGTTTTGCAGGGTTGCCAACCATCAATCCGTAATTGGGTACGTCTTTGGTTACAACGGCACCAGCTCCAATCATGCAATAGCTGCCTAAAGTTACACCACATATTATAGTAGCGTTAGCACCAATGGATGAACCTTTTTTAATCCAAGTTTTTTTAAATTCATGTTTTCTTTCAATAAATGCTCTTGGGTTTATAACATTGGTGAAAACCATACTTGGTCCTAAAAAGCAATCATCTTCAATGAGCACATGTGAGTAAACGCTTACATTGTTTTGAATTTTTACGTTATTCCCAATTTGTGTATTATTGTCTATGTAAACATTTTGGCCAATATTACAATTTTGACCTATTTCTGTATTTGGCATTATATGTGAAAAGTGCCATATTTTGCATCCATTACCAACGGTCGCCCCTGTCTCGATAATTGCAGTTGGATGAACAAATACGGTGGATTTTTCCATTGCTCAAAGTTAATGAAAATTATAATCGTATTAAACACAGATTAGTATATTCAACTGCAACATTTATATTGAATAGATTTCAATTCATGGTTTTGAATAATAATGGTAAATAAAATTCAATTGTGTGATGAAAATTGAAAACGATGAATACCAAATTTGATTTACTGAATAAAAAAACAGGTAAAAAAAAGAGGGAGTTGTTAGACTCCCTCCTTTAATTGTTTGGTTTTATTGTTGTTAAGTTGTTGTTGTTTAGTAGGTTAATTTGAATTCTACACGACGATTCTTTTTACGACCAGCATCTGTTTTGTTATCCGCAACCGGTACTTCTTGACCATAACCGATTGATTTCAAACGATCAGCTTTGATACCCTTGGCTGTTAAATATGCTTTCACTGCATCAGCGCGATCTTGACTCAATTTTTTGTTTGCAGACGCGTCGCCTTGGTTGTCTGTATGACCTTCGATTTCAGCTGATACTTCTGGGAATTCATTCATGATATCAACCAATTGATCTAAGTTTTTATTTGATGCAGCCAAGATTTTTGCATTACCAGTTTCAAAGTTGATTCCATTAGCTGCTAGTTTTGCTTTTTGTGCAACTGCGGGTGCAATCACAGGACAACCTTTGGATTGTGCGGTACCTGCTTTGTCTGGGCACTTGTCGGTGTTATCAAAAACACCGTCGCCATCAGAGTCTGGGCAACCTTCGAAATCTTTACTACCTGGTTTGCTTGGACATTTATCGTCGATATCCGCTACTCCGTCAGCATCGGCATCTGGACAGCCTTTAAGAGCTGCAGAACCAGCCACAGTTGGACAACGATCGTCTTTATCAGCAATACCGTCTTTGTCTGAATCTGGGCAACCTTTTAACTCAGCGAGACCTTTTTCTTTTGGACAAGCATCATTTTTATCAGCAACGCCATCGCCGTCTGAATCTGGGCAACCGTTCATTTCAACTGTACCTTTAACATCTGGACACTCATCATCTGCATCCAATACACCGTCGCCATCTGAATCTGCTGGACAACCTACGTTATCAACAAATTTTCTATATTTTGGATCGGTATCTTTACATTTGTCGTATTTATTTGGTACACCATCTTCGTCAGAATCCTTCAATTTAGTTGGACCACTACCCATGCCTTCGCCTAGAGCATAAGAAAGACCGATTGCGTGGAAACCCCAAGCATCATTTGATCGATACAATTTATGAACTAAGGGTTTATCGGGGTTCGGATCTGCTTCATTTGCACCATCCCAACGGTCGTTGAATGTGTATGTTAATGTGTAGGACCAATTAATAGCTAATGCTTCAGTAAGGTATAGTTTAAATCCTAAACCACCTTGAACTGCAGCACCCATATCGGTGATACTGTTCTGAACTAAATGGTCATTGCCCCACTGATCAGGACGGTTGGCTGCTGTGTATGGATGTGGGCCCCATTTAATATTGGAATGAACATAGTAACCGGTCAAACCACCATACAAGTAGGGTGCAAATTTTGAATCTTCGGATAAAATTACATTGTTGTTTAGTTTGTAGCGTGCGCCAAGTGTAAAATCACCAGTTTGTGCTCTAAAACTGCGCCATACAATGTCTCTTTCTTTAACAAAACTGTCAATGTTTTGTGTGAAACCAACTTCACCGAAGGAAAGGTTGGCAACTGCATCAATACTTGGACTGATGTAGTAAGTAAACGCAATGCCACCGCCTTGGTATTTCGGTGCACGTGCGAACATCAGACTAGATCCCATGTCTCCGAGGTATTCGCGGATACCACCATGGATTTCTATTCCATGGGTACCAGGAGATTGTGCCATTCCATTCCCGAGAGAAAGGAAACTAACAGCTGCTATTAATGACGTTTTAATGTAGTTTTTCATCATATTTTATCCGAATTTTATGATAGTTGGTAGAATTAGTGAACGACAAATATAACAAACTCCACCTGAAAAAAAAGTTTTTTGAAAAATTTTACACATTCAAAGTGGAAATTTTTGATTTGTTGACATTCTCTTAAAAATCTGAAAACTGGAAAATGAAAAAAATCAATTATAGACCTGAAGAATATTGTTGTTTCTGCTTATATAATACTGTGCAAGTCTTCCAACGGAAGGTCCTTTTGTAGGGAAACCAGAATACATGTATTTACTTTCGCAGCATGTTTGGAAAGTATTTCCTGAATAATTACCACACATTAGTTGAATGTTGATGGAGTCAACCCAGATGGTTGAACATGCTTTTGTTGGTTCATAAGCACAAGCGCGTTCAAATGCGTACCAGGTATCGTCATAGTCGTGAATAATTAAAACACCTCTTACACCGCCTTCAACATAGGCATGTGTTCCGACTTGTTGTAAATGTTGATAGGATGGTAAATTCAAATCCAAAGTAAGATTTACCAATCCACGAGGAATGTTTTCGGTTACTGTATTGGAGTCTTTGCAAGAAAACAATACATGAACAATTACAACTGAGAAAACAACAAGTTGAAAATGTAGAACGTATTTCAATAATCTATATTTTCTTATCATATTCGTAAAACCCCTTTCCCGTTTTTTGTCCATGAAAACCAGCATCAACTTTTTGTTTTTGAATACGCGAAGGTCTAAATTTTGGATCGAAATTGAATTGTTCAAACATAGAATTGGTGACGGAATAGTTGGTATCAACCCCTATTAGGTCCATGAGGCGGTATGGACCCATTTTGAAACCAGTAGATTCAAGTAACGCATCGATTTCTTGAAAATCGGCTACACCTTCCTCCATAATTTTTAGACTTTCCACGTAATAGTGTCGTGCAACACGATTTACAATAAAACCTGGAGCATCTTTTGCATAAACAACAGTTTTTCCAAGTGATTTTGCCCAATCGAATGCTCTCGATGCGATTTCTGGTTTTGTAGCGGCACCTGATATAATTTCTACCAACTTCATGATGTGCGCCGGATTGAAAAAATGAACACCAACTACACGTTCTGGATGTGCTAATTTAGATGCAATTTGTGTTATTGGAATAGAGGATGTATTGGTTGCGAAGATGGTATCTGACGTATTTATACCTTCAAGCTTGTGAAATAGTTCTTGTTTTAGGGGAAGTTGTTCTAAAATGGCTTCAATTATTATATCTGCTGTGAGCTCTTGGAAATCCGCACTGAACCGCAAACAACTAAGAGCTAATGTGCGCTCTTCCTTTGTAATTCTTCCTTTTTCACAACTTTGCTCCAGTTGTTTTTCTATATACAACTTCGATTTTTCCAATTGGTGTTCATGAATGTCATAAACCAAGGTATGATACCCTTTGAGTACACTGCTAATGGCAATGCCTGAACCCATTACTCCTGAACCAACAACTGCAACTTTCATTTTTTATATTATGGAAAAACCAACAACAATATTAGCAAATATTATCTTCGTTTCAACCAAGTCTGAGGGTTTTGTTTTTCTTGTCCCTCCCACAACTGGAATTGCAAAATGTATTTGCCCTCCTCGTCTTGCATCACTCTTCCCAATGAAGTACCAACGGATATTTGTTCGCCTTTGTTGACATAAATTTCTTCCAATCGACTGTAAACAGTGAAATACTCTCCGTGATTTATAAGAACTGCTTGGCCTTCACCTGGAATTGAAAGTATTGCACTAACAGTACCTTTGAAAACCGATTTCGCATTTGATCCTTTGATAGTGGCTATATCGATACCGTTATTTTGAAGGGTAATATTTTGGAATTCCGGATGAGGATAGGTTCCAAAACTTTGAGATATGTAACCTCTTTCTACGGGCCAAGGCAAAACACCTCTGTTTGAAGCAAAGGACTCGCTCAATTCCACAGAAGCAGGCGTCATGGTATTACTACGACTTTCTGATTTAGCGGAGGATTTGCTTTTTGTTTTCTTGTTTTTAGTGGTGGTGGTATTTGAAGATTCTAAACGTTCTTTACGGTTTTTTTCAGCTTCAATTTCTTTGGAAATTGCTCGAGAAATTGCGGCATTCAGTTTGGCCATCTGCCTTTCTTTCTGACGAATTTTCTCACTTAATTCTTTTTCTTTCTTCGATAGACTGTTTACAAGCACTTCTTTGGTGTTTTTGTCTACTTCGAGTTGTTTCTTCTCTGATTCTTTGGATGAAATCAATGTTTTTTTACGGTATTTTACTACACCCAAATTTTGCAGTGCTAATTCAACGGCTTGTGCTTGTATTCGTAAGTTTTCTACCTGGTTGTTTCTGTGATTCGAAACTTTTTTTAAATATTTCCATCTTCTGAAGGCTTGCTTCATGTTATCAGAGGAAAATACAAATGCGAGTTCTTGACCAGACTTACGGGTTTTATAAGCCTTTTTAACGGTTTGATGCAATTGCAGTTTTTCTGCTTCAAATTGTTCTTGCAAAATTTGTAACTGCAAACTTTGACGTTGAATTTCGTTATCGGTTTGAAGCAAATCTTGCTGCAGATTATCTATTAATACAGTACGTTGTTCAATTATTCGCTTGATTGCAGATAACTGACCCAAAGTTTCCGATTTCTCTTTTTTTGTGCTTTGTAGAATTTTCTGACTTTCAGCAATTTCTTTTTGAACGCGGAGGCGCTTTTGTTCTAAAGCTTTTCTTGAATTTTGTGATATTAATTTTTCTGGTAGAAAAATCATCCCCCAAAACAGGAGAAATAGTCCAAGTATCTGTTTATATCTTTTTGAAAACAACACGTTCGTAATCTTTGGGTATAAAGAATGGGTACGAAGGTATAAACTCAAACCGAACTGTTTTTAACGATAAATTTAGGCGTACTTTAGATAGGTCACTTTGTACCTCCAATTTGATTTCTTGGGGATGATTTCCTATTTCGGATTGCTCTCGCACTGGGAAAAACGCATTCAGAACAGTGTTTTTTTCTGGTTTGCGAAGTTGAAATTGCGTTACGTGTTGCTCATTCAACAAGACTGAATAATTTATAAATTGCTGCTCAATACCTGAAAAACAGGAACTCCCAGGATTCATCTGGGCAAAACTACTTGATTGATCTCGAGTTAGTTTTTGAGTTAATAGTTCACCCGTAAATATTTTTTGAATAGAAGATAAATTAGCCGGCAAATCGTTCATGTTATTTAAATCTTCTAGTGACATCAAATACGCTTTTTTATTGAAATTATCGAGAACAAATGCACTATCATTTCGGATTATGCCCTTCATTACTTGAATTCCAATGCTTGCTGAAACTGTGAACCATAAAATACTGTCTTTTCTAAGTCGGATGGAAATGGTACCAGAAATATCATCCCCACCGTTTTCTTCTATGTCAAAATCATATTTGGCAGTGAAATAATCCCAATTTAGTGGTTCTACAATAGGCTCATCGTAAATTTGTGTTTTAATTACAGATGGTTTTGAATCGGCATCTTGTGCATTTAAATGGTTTGATGTTATAAGTAATCCTAAAAGTGCTAACGTATATAGTATTTTCATGTGTTATTTTTTTTGTGAGGACATTGCTTGATTGTGTTCAATAATCAAAACTCGTGCCAACGATGGATGTAGTTTACCTTCTATTATCCATTCTTCAATTTGCTTGGAGAAACTGATCTCTTTGAATTTTTGTATTTGATTATAAGCATGTAACTCCGAATCAATCAATCCAAAATATCCGTCTTGGAATGAGGATGATTTGACTTGCATTTTGTTCCATACACTAACGGATTCGGACCATTTTTTATTTGATTGTAAATTTAATGCAGTTATCAGCGTTGTAGCTTCATTTAAAATAAATGGATAATTTTCTTCATACCAATTGATACTTTGGTTAAGTTCATCTGTTAGTCCATTTTTATATAAACAAATTACGAATCTGTTATAAATTGAAAGAGCGGAGTTTTCTTCAGAATACAACTTTGTTTTTTTGATTGCATTGTTTGGCAACAAGGTTTGGGAATGATTTTCTATTTCAGATCTAGATGCTTCCCCATTGGGTTTATCTACATTTTCAAAATATAAAACGGGGTATTCTTTTTGGGTCCATTTCCGATAACACAATAGGGCTTTACGAAATTCTCCACGGATAAAATACTGATTTCCAATCAGAATTGATAATTCGACTTGACAAGAAACATGATCTGAACTTTGAATCATCGCGTTCATACTATCTAGTTGTAAAAGAGTAATTGAGGTATCAACAAGTGAGCGTTGGAAATTGGAAATTAAAGTGTTTTTAGGTTGAGGTTCATTTAATGAAATGATATTTTGCAGAATCGAAAACACTCTATTTGTATTTATGTTTTTTTGCAAAAACGGAAATTCTGTTCTCAGTTCTTCCAATTCGGAGAGGATTTTAGAATCCCATTTTTGAAACTCGAGCATTTTATTGTAGAACTGTTCGGCTTGAACATTTGCTATTGCTAATGTATTTCCTTTTGTAATTTGGTTAATTTGAAATGCTACCCATGAAGTGAAGTCTTTGGGTCTTAGTAACAAATAATTTTCATTTTCAATTAATATGGAATCCGAGTAATGCTTTTCTGGGAATTTTGGATTTAGGTAAAAGTAACATTGAAGTTGTGTACGATGAGCATATTCGTTATAACCAAAATGAAAACGATAAAGTTGGATTAGTTGTAATGCGCTTTGATAATCTTCACGCTTTAAACAATTTGAAATGGCTTCATAATACCTTGAGATGTAACGCGGATTCGATTTAATGAGGTATTGATGTATTTTCCAAGCATCTTGGTAACGAAATTGTTTTTCAAGAATTTTAATGGCCAAAAAACAGTAATTGGAATTTTCAGGGTTCAAAGAAAGCGCAGCCATAGCATGAATTTCTGCCTTCGACCAATTTTCTGAATTCGAATAAATTTGAGCTAGTCGAAAATGAGCGATTTCTTTGGTTTCTTCGAAAGCCAAGAGTTCGATATATTCCGATTTGTACTTATCAGACAATCCGTTGATTTGTGCGATTTCAAGGGAATGAATTCGCTCTGTCGGAGTTTCTTTTATAGTAGGTAAATTGGTTGCAGTTTGTGCAAAAACAAACTGAATGGGTGCAGTAAAAAAAATGAAGAGAAAAGATACTGTACAATTTAATCGATTACACTGTAATCGCCGATGCTGTATTCTTTTGGATTTCCGTTCACGCATACAAAATTCCCAATCATGGAGTTTTCACAGTTGAAGTTGTTCAATTTGCAACTTTCTCCAATAATGGTATTGCGAATAACGCAATTTTCTAGCTTAGAATTGTTGCCCAAACTAACAAACGGACCAATTTCACAATTTTTTAGTTCAACGCCTTCTGCGATAAAGCAAGGTTCGTGAATTTTTACGCTGGAGTCGAAGCGGGAATTTTCGATTTTGAATGAAGGTGCCTTGTTTGCTAAAACCCGTTGATTGGTGTAAACAGTTGCACTATAGTTTCCACAATCCAACCATTCTTGAACTGCACCTGGAACAAATAGCATCCCTTTGTTTTTCATGTTTTCCATTGCATTGGTTAATTGATATTCACCTTTTTCTTTTAAGTTGTTATCAATTAAGTACTGCAATTCAGAATTTAATATTTCCCCGCTCTTGAAGTAATAAATACCAATTATGGCCAAATCCGACACAAATTCTTGTGGTTTTTCTACAAAATCAGTGATGATGTTGTTTTCGTCGTATTTCACAACACCGAATGAACTAGGATTGGCTACTTTATGAACCCAAATAACACCGTCTTTGGTTTTATCTAGGTTAAAGTCGGTACGAAATAATGTGTCTGCAAAAGCTACTATCACTTCACCTGTCAAACACTCCTTAGCACACAGTATGGCATGACCTGTTCCTTCGGCAACATCTTGATAAAAGATTTTACCCTTAGCCCCAACACTATTTGCAATTTCTATCAGTTCTTTTTCAGTTTCTTCACCAAATCGACCAATAACAAATCCAATTTCTTCGATTGTTTCACCACAAACTGCCGCAATATCTTCAATTAACCAATGAACAATTGATTTACCGGCAACTTTGATCAATGGTTTTGGAGTTGTAAGTGTATGAGGGCGCATTCTTTTGCCCATTCCGGCCATAGGGATAATTAAATTCATAATCTAGTTGGTTTTAAAAGGTTGCAAATAACGGCAATGTTTGTGAAAAAATCATGATTTGCATGTTAACTCCATGTCTTTGGTGCTATAATTACTTACCGCTACTTCCATAACCACCTTTACCGCGTTGGGTTTCTGATAGTTGATTTGATTGCATCCATGATACACGTTGATGTTGGCTTACAACCATTTGAGCAATTCTTTCACCGTGTTGAATTTCGAAAGCAATATTCCCGTGATTTATCAGTAATACTTGTATTTCACCTCTATAATCAGAATCGATGGTTCCCGGCGTATTCAAAACAGTTATACCGTGTTTTAGTGCTAAGCCACTTCGTGGTCGAACTTGGGCTTCATATCCTATTGGAAGTTCGATAAACAATCCTGTGGGAATTAATTTTCGCTCTCCTGGTTGTAAAATAATTGGTTCCATCAAATGGGCATGTAAATCCATACCAGCGCTTTCTTCTGTTTGGTATTTGGGCAATGGATTTGACGATTTATTGATAATTTTTATGTTCAGCATAGATTATTGAGGTGTTTTTTTGAAAAATGTATTTCTTTCGATCATTAAAATAACAAAAATAAAAAGGACTGTAAAGCCCAATCTATAATAAATATTCCAATGGTGTTGAGGCAAGTTTAACATCCCCCAAGAAAAAATAAAAGATAAACCCAATGCACCTAATATTTTATGGTATTCAAAGGGTATAGGGTAGTATTTTTGGGATAGTAAATATCCAAAAATAACCATGGAAGTGTATGTAATCATGGTTGTGTAAGCAGACGCTAGTATCCCGAATTTAGGTATAAAAAGCCAGTTTAAAGTGAGAGTCAATACCGCCCCAATGAATGCGGGCCATGCTCCAATTTTAGTTTGCCCTGAAATTTTGTACCACACCGAAAGCGTGTAATAAATACCCAACATCATATTTGCTACTAACAAGATGGGCACTATCTTCATGCCATAGGGATGCTTGAAATATTCTGGATTGCGGATCAAAATGGGTGCAATTACAGGCAAAACAGCCAGTGTTCCCAAGAAAATAAAGCACACCACATACACAAACCATTTCATTATGTAAGCATGTTGGTGTTTGGCATCTAGTGATTTACTTTGTTGGAAGAAAAATGGTTCTACCGCAAATCGGAACGCCTGTACAAAAAGAGTTAGAATCAAACTGAGCTTATAAAAAGCGTTGTAGATACTTGCATTGTAATCCGCAACGGCTACATGCATTAATTTTTTGATGAGTATTCGATCGAATGTCTCGTTAATCATGCCTGCTAATCCAATGAAAATAAGAGGATAAGAATACCGAATCATTCGTTTAAATAACGTAAAATCAAATCCAAATTTTAAATGTTTCCAAGTGTTTAATAGCAATGGGAAGGTGATGATAGATGCAAGTAGATTAGAAACAAAAATCCATGTTACCTGGTTGGTGTTGTTTATTTTAACCAAAATGGAATGATTATAACCTTGTGAAATTAGCCAGGGACAAAAAATCAGAAAAAATAAATTTGCCACTACATTGATAAAGATATTCGACAATCTCACCCAGGCAAAATTCCAAGGTTTTTGAGCATTTCTGAGCCAGGCAAAACCAATGGCTGTTACAGCATCGAAAGCTAAAATTAGGGTGAAATAAATAGCGTATTCTGGATTTTGGGGATAACCTATCCAGTTCATAATGGGATTTGCTAAAGTTATTGCGATTAGAGAAAAGAAAAAACCGCTGATAATCAAACCAATGGTGGCCGTAGAAAAAACCTTTTCTTTTGGTATTTGATCTTTTTGGGCGAAATGAAAAAACGCAGTTTCAAAACCCATGGCAAATATAATGGCAAAAAAGCTAGCATAACTGAACATTACACCTACTACCCCGTAATCGGCAACATGGTTAAGTTTGGCAGTATAGAGTGGAACCAATAGATAGTTAATGAACCTGCCAACCATTGTGCTTAAACCATAAATGGCGGTTTGGCCAGCAAGTTTTTTAATTATCGACATAAGGCAAAATTATAGGTTTTTGAAATATTCACAGGATTGAGGTCCTAAATTAAATAATAAATCTAGGATACAAACTCGAGGTTGAAATCCAAATTTAAAATCGAAAACTTGAGAGTATTCAGGAATTTCGAAAACCAGTTTGTCAGGAACAGCTTCAGGAATCAACGTTTGAATTGAATCGAACCAAACTGGATTTTGAATAATTGAAGTGGTTTGTGAGTGATTTAATTGGTTTGAATCAAAGTTTAGATAGTCCAAATTTGCGTACTTGTGCGAAATTAAATACGGAAAAAAAATCTGGAGAATTTGGAGATGTAGTTCCCATAGAAATTTAGGTTTTGAATCGAAAATTTTAAATAATTTGTAATCATAAAATTCAAAAAATGGCGATTTTCCGTATGCAGATTGAAATGCATTTTTGTGCTCGCTGATCCAGTTATGATCGTAACTTATTTGTTTGTTTTTGAAAGCGCTGTCTTTACCTCCTTTGGTTAATGGAATGATGAGATTCATAACTGAGTTTGCCCCTATTACAGCGTATTGATTGGCACTTTTAATATTGGTATTGAATATTTCGCCCAATACCTTTTGAACAATTTGTTCTTTAAAATTCTGAGGATATGTGTCTTTATTTATTTTTTGGGGATAGTCATTCAGAAGTTTGTACAAAACAATGGTCCAAGAAATTTCTGGGATAACTGAAAACCCTATTTCATACGAATTTGAGGTTTTTGTGAATGTATGTTTGTACGGAGAATTCATCTAGTTTGGGTTAAATCACTTGATATTTTTTACTTCCAAGGGGTCAGTTGAATCTTTCAAAAGTTGTGTAATCGTTTTTCTTAAAATGGGATGAAAAAACTGTGGAGCGATTTCATTCAAAGGTTTTAATACAAACATCCTATTTTGAATTTCTGGATGAGGAATAGTTAAATGGGTTGATTTATAAACGAGTTGATCATAAAATAAGATATCGATATCAATAATCCTAGGTCCCCATTTTTCAATGCGCTTTCTACCTAGTTGTTTTTCAATCAAATTCAGTTTAGACAGAATCATTTTAGGTGAGTAAATGGAATGAATAAGGAGGCATTGGTTATAGAAATCCGGTTGGTCTGTTTTCCCCCATGCAGCTGTTTTAAAAATAGAGGATGTTCTTTTTACTTTACCTATATGATTATCAATTAGATGTATCGTTTTACTTAGATTGTATAACGACTCGCCCTGATTACTTCCAGTAGATAAATAAACTCGATGGAATTTGGTAAAAACACGTCTATTTGACATTTAACCGCGAAGATACTTTTAATTCTTTCAATTACATTTGCATTCCTTATTTCCTGAAAATCTTCGATGAATTGTAATTATACAAACTTATTTAAAAGATATCTTGAAAATAATCGATAATAAAATTATGAGAAAATATATAGCATTTACTGGTGCCCTGTTGCTTTTCTTGGCAGGTCATTCACAAAACAGAGTTAGTGGATATTCAGACATCAAATCTGAACATTGGACGGTTCGAAAATACATTAGTGATCCCTTAAACACGCGTGTTTACACTTTTGATAACGGGTTAACATTAATTACTTCAAATAACAATGCAACCTCTAGGGTGTACACTATGGTTGCAGTAAAAACAGGTTCTAAGAATGATCCAAGTAACAACACGGGCTTGGCTCACTATTTGGAGCATATGTTATTTAAAGGCACGGATAAATATGGAACGCTTGATTGGTCGAAAGAAGAACCATTGTTAAAGCAAATCGATGATTTGTACGAACAATATAATTCTACTACAGATGAATTAAAGCGAAAAAGTATTTATCATCAAATTGATAGTGTGAGTCAATTAGCAGCAAAGTATTCTATAGCCAATGAATTTGATAAAATGTGTCAAGCCATGGGAGCCAAAGGTACTAATGCATTTACTTCTAATGATATGACCGTTTACATTAATGATATTCCGAGCAATGGAATTTCTCAATGGTTGGCATTTGAATCTGAGCGTTACCGAAATCCAGTTTTTCGACTATTCCACACCGAATTAGAGGCAGTGTATGAGGAAAAAAATATTTCAATTGACAGAGATATGAACCAAGTATGGGAGCAATTATTTGCCGAAATGTTTAAAAAACACAACTATGGCAAGCAAACAACCATCGGCACCATCGAACATTTGAAAAATCCTTCATTAAAAGCCATTCGCGATTATTACAACACGTATTATGTTCCAAATAATATGGCCCTAATTATGGCCGGCGACTTTAATCCCGATTCCTTGGCTCATCAAGTTTATCAGAGTTTTAAGTATATGAAACCTAAACCCGTTCCTGCCTATGTATTTGAAGAAGAAGATTTGAGAAATGCAGAAAGAACGATTGAAGTTTTTGGTCCTAGTGCGGAAATGATGGTGATTGGATACCCTTTGCCAAGTGCTTCTTCAAAACAAGTAAGAATAGGCAAAATTGTAAATTTACTTCTTAGCAATCCTCAAGCGGGTTTGATGGATTTAAACTTGGTGAAACAACAAAAAGTGCTAAATGCGGGAACCAGTTTAGAAACCATGAAAGATTATTCTTTGTTCTTGGTGATGGGCTCACCCAAAGAAGGTCAAGAGCTGGATTCTATGAAGAATTTATTGCTTGAAGAAATTTCTAAAATTGGTAAAGGAGAATTTGATGATGCTATGTTGAAGGCCATTATATTGAATCAAGATATTGCCAAATTAGAGGGATATAAAGATAATGCCGCTAGGTGTTATTTTCTGATGGAATCTTTTGTGAATGAAATTGAATATCAAGAAAGTGCCAACGAACTTTTTGAAATGTCAAAAATTACCAAAGAAGAAATTATGGATTTTGTAAACGAATATTTAGCCCAAAATAGGGTAGTCGTTTACAAGAGAAAAGGTGAAACACCCCAGCGAGTGAAAATTGAAAAACCGATAATCAATCCAGTTGAATTGAACAGAGACAAACAGAGTGAGTTTGTAAAGAGTTGGTTAATGAAGCCTGCTGAGAAAATGAAACCCGTTTATTTTAGTCCAGAATCGGTAGTAAAACAGAAAGTGGGTAAATCCGAAATGTATTACGTTAAAAATACAGAGAATCGATTGTTTAAATTGGAAATACGATTTGATTATGGTACTCGACATGATCTGAAAACTGATATTCTTACCGATATACTCTATTTATCTGGAACCAAAACAATTTCCCAAGATGAAATATCAAAGAAATTATTTTATTTGGGTTGTAAATTTTCGGTTTTCACCTCTCAAGAACATACGTCGGTGATATTGCAAGGACCTAAAGAGTCGTATAATGAAGCTTTATTTTTAGTGAATGAGGTGTTATCTAAATCGGTTTTTGAAAAATCTGTATTGGATGAACTAAAACGTACTACATTAAAAAATCGGGAAAATTTGAAATCTAGTGCACAGGCCATTAATTCTGCTTTAAATATGTATATGCGATATGGAAAGTTGAATCCAACTACAGCCGTATTGAGCAACGAAGCATTGAGTGCATTAACTATTGCAGACATTCAAAAAACGTATAAGGCCTTACTTTTAAGTCCTAGAAAGTTCTTGTATTACGGAGCACAAGAAGCAAATGAGGTACAACAATTATTAAAGTCAACTGTGTTTTTTTCTAAAAAGATCAAGGTGTTTAAAGATGAAGTATCCCCAAAAATCAAGGAACAAGTGTACAGTGAACCTATCGTGTTTTTTGTAGATTACCCACAAGTTCAAGCGAGTGTAAGATGGTATTCCATTGATGAAATGTATAATCCAACCTATCGCGCAACCATTACTGCATTTAATCAATATTTTGGTGGAGACATGAGTAGCGTTGTGTTTCAAACTATTAGAGAATCTAAGGCGTTGGCTTACAGTACATCAGCCTATTTTATCACACCCGATAAACCCAATAAACCATATCAATTTACTGCCTTCGTTGGCACGCAGTCCGATAAATTCCATGATGCTATTACATCGATGCAAGAATTAATCGAGAACTTACCTCAAAATGAACAAGTGTTTGACTTGGCCAAGTCCAGTGTAATTAGTTCCATTGAAACCGAGCGTGTTACAGCAGATGATTACATTCCTATGTTGTTATCGATGGAAAGAATGCAACAATTAAAGGATCCAAAGGAGCAGACATACATTGATATTCAGAAACTTACGTTCAATGATATTGCAGAATTCCACAAAAAACATGTAGCGGGAAAGGTAAATTCAATTTCTGTAGTTGCTAGCAAAGAACGTTTGGATCTTGAAAAAGACCTAAAGCGTTATGGTAAAGTAAAAGTGTTGACTCTGGAAGAAATTTTTGGATATTGATGAGAATTTCGATTTGTCTATTTGAATTACAATGAATCCGTTTTTAGTGTAGAATATAAATTTCTACAAACGCGTAACAAATGAAAGGGATATCAGTCACATTGGTGTCCCTTTTTTTATTAATTCTATTAATGGGAAATATGTTTTAATAATTAAATAAGTTCTTGATTTTTCAATTTGAATTTTTGAAAAAGATCGGATAAAGTTTCACGGGTAAAATGTGTTTTCAGTGCTTCGAGATGACGGAAGTGGTGCAAATCAGTACAAGCATAATCATAGAAACCATCATTCAATAGTTTATTTGAAATGGTTTGAACATCTTTTCCGTAGTAAGGTGTTAGTGATAAAAGGTTTAATTGAAAATCGAAGCCAAGATCTTTTAGATAGTTGTAGTTCTTAGCATAATCTTTAAAAAAGTATCCATACCTTTCGGGGTGAGCTAAAATGGGGATGTATCCTTGAATTTGAAGGGCGAAGCTAAAGTTTTCAATTTTTTCAGGTTTGTGTGCGTAGGAAAATTCAACCAGTATATTTTTATCTTTTACACAAAGCAAGGGTTCTTTGGAATCAAGCTTTTGAAGGAAAATATCATCCATCATGTGTTCTGCTGCAAATCCAATTAATTGAGCAGTTTGTGTTCCTTCTGTTTTTGGGGATGCAATCAATGACTGAAAAGCACTTTCAATTGATTCACGGGTATTGGGATGAGTATCAGCGATGATATGCGGGCTAGGTTTCACAACTTCAAAGCCCAATTCATACAAACCATTTAATAGTTCATTTGAAGTTTCAATATCTGGCGAACCATCATCAATACCGGGGAGTATGTGATTGTGAAAATCTAACATATTGCAAATATCGCAAGAAAATACTCACTTATTTTAAATTGAATATTGATTTATTGTGGTTTACTTTTATAAACATTTTATATAATAAATTGAATTTGAAAAAATTATGAACATACTTTTAGGCTTGGGATGAAGCAATTCTTCTCGATTTTTTTATTACTATTAATCAGTCAACGGATGTTAAATAATTTTTGTTGAAAAAAAAATACCGAAATTTTAGGATGAAATGCTTTGAATATTCGATGAAATACTCCTAATTGCGAAACGCTGTTAAAATAAAATCATATTATCATGAAAGTTACATTAAGTAAAATTCCGG
>CAZQFZ010000022.1:0-28236 GCA_964592635.1 uncultured Rhizobium sp. | reverse complement strand
GTAGTCAGATGCTCTATCCAATTGAGCTACGAATGCGTTTCTTTAGTTAATAGCCATAGAATGCTATTTGTTCTAAAGGACTGCAAAGGTAGTGATTTTTTTGAAATTTGCAATACGCTAATCATGCATATTTGAAAATTTGTTTAATCGAGAATTCCAAGCATGATTTTTTGCGAATTTCGCAAGTAAATTATCTGTCTTTTTTTAACCGCGGATGCTACTACCCAGCATTTATCATTTAATTTGCGACTATGAGAATGAAAATCGCTTTGATTTCGGCAACAATACTGTTTTGTCATTCCGCTGAAGCGCAACTATTTAAAAAGAAAAAGAAGACTGTAGAGTTAACTGCCGCACCTGCATCCCCCAAAAAAGAAAATAAGATTGAAAAAATCTCAGATAAGACAAAGAATTGTATAAAATTACCGGGCCTTTTTACGGTTTACCGAGACACAATAACGGGTCAAATGTATTTGCAAGTGTCTGCTAACCAACTGAATGTAGAGTATATTCATTTTACTTATACCGAAAATGGGGTGATGGATGTGGGAGCACACAGAGGTGCGTATAGAGGGAGTTCCATCTTTAAAATTCGCCGCGTTTTTGAAAATTTGGAATTTGCACTACAGAATACAGGCTATTATTTTGATCCGAACAATGCGATTTCCAAAAGTGCCAATGCCAATATTTCTGAGGGAATTATGGCATTCGAGAAAATCGTGGCAAAAGATGATAATGGTAACTTACTCATATCTGCCGACGAGTTGTTTTTAACAGAGCAACTTCAAGCCATAAAAGAAGGGGGTAGGGAAGGCAGTAAAGGATTCCAACTGGGAAAGTTGGCCAAAGGAAAGACTCAATACGAAAAGATAAAAAACTATCCGGAGAATTTGGATGTAGTGGTAAGGTACGTTTTTGATAATCCTGCCGCGAGTGGTGGGCACAGTGCAGCGGTTACTGATTCAAGATATGTATCTGTGGTGGTGCAACATAGTTTTATTGCTGTTCCAAATAACGGATTCAAACCCAGAAGAGATGATCAGAGAATTGGGTACTTCTCTGAATCAGTGAATGATATGACAGGGAAAGACTTTGTGAACTATCGCGATTTGATTCATCGTTGGGATTTGCAAAAGAAGGACCCCAATGCAATAAAAAGTGAGCCGGTTAAACCCGTTGTTTGGTGGATTGAAAATACAACACCCAAAGAATTACGTCCAGTTATCAGAGAAGCTGCTTTGCAATGGAACAAAGCATTTGAACCCCTTGGTTTTATTAATGCGATTCAAGTTTTTGAGCAGCCTGATACAGCATCTTGGGATGCAGGGGATATTCGATACAATGTTTTAAGGTGGACATCTTCTCCGAATCCTCCTTTCGGGGGATATGGTCCTAGTTTTGTTAACCCCAGAACTGGCGAGATTTTAGGCGCTGATATCATGTTCGAGTTTTTGTTTTTAACTAATCGAGTGAAAGCAGAATCAGTGTATCCAACTTCGGAAAAATGGCATAATGAAATGTGTCAGGCCGGTTTGCATCTGCATGAAGAACAATTAGCTGCACAGTTGTATATGGGAGCTTTGGGTTTAGATACTGTGGAGAATCCAATGGTTTTCGTAAATTCCGATACCATTGTGATGACTCGATTAATTCGAGAGTCGATTCATTATTTGGTTTTGCATGAAATGGGACATACTCTTGGGTTGATGCACAATATGCGAGCTTCGCAACTCCATACGCCCAAGGAACTGTTGAATCCTGAATTGACATATAGCACAGGTCTAATTGGTTCTGTAATGGATTATCCTGCCATCAATCTTCCCCCGAAAAAAGGAATGAAAGTACAATATTGTCAAACCGAACCAGGTCCATATGATCGTTGGGCAGTGGAATATGGGTACAGTGTTGGATTGGAGGACGAACAACAAGAAGAGGCTCGTTTACGGAATATTGCTAAGAAGAGTGTGTTGAAAGAAAATGCGTTTGGAAACGATGCGGATGACGTGCGATCTCCAGGTAAAGCGATTGATCCAAGAGTCATGGTAAACGATATGTCGAATGACGCTATGGCATTTTCTGAATCAAAATTGGTACAAATCAAGGCGATGTTGCCTGAAATTCAGAAAAATTGGGGCGCATCGTTGGGAGCCAATGCTCAAAATCATCAGGCGATGTTGAGTGTATTTAATTTATTAATGTCGTCGTATGCAACTCATTTGGGAATTATTTCAAGATATGTCGGTGGAGTGTATGTAGAGCGTTTTGAGCCAGGACAGGTGAATAATAAGCAGCCTTATGCTTCGGTTAGTCGTCAGGATCAATTAAGGGCAATCAAATTAATTAGCGATTACGTATTGGCACCAGGATCTATTGAAATCCCCAACGATTTGGCCAGTTATTTACAACCGGTTAGAAGGGGATTTGGATTTTTTTCGCAATCAGAGGAGCCCAAAATGCATGGAAGAATCGAGTCGATCCAAGAGTCGGTTATGGATCATTTGCTCCACCCGAATGTGCTGAGAAGAATGACGGATAATTTTTACTTTGGTAATTCGTTGACGGTGTTAGAATACATGAATACCCTAACAGAAGCCGTGTTTAAACAGGATTTAAATCAATTGCCCACTACTCATCGAAGACAATTACAGATCAACTATGTTGAGAGATTGATGGAATTGATGAAATGGATGGGCGGAAAAGGGTTGGATCCTATTTCTAAGACGGCCATTCACAAGCAATTGGTTCAGGTTAATTCTTGGATGTCGGCGGGTCTTCCCAAATTAGAAAACGCTAATCAGTTAGACCAACTTAGGGCACATAGAGAATATCTTCGGATGATTGTGGATCAATTCCTTGATGATTGATATTGAATTTTATTTTTAGAAATTGTTAATAGATAATTCAAATGTCCCTTTAATATATCAAGGGTTTTAAGTCATTCTATTTGTGTTGATTTTAGATTAAACATGTGTATTTCAATTTGTTAAGTGGTTGATTTACATAAATATATTTGTTGATTGAGCTTAGAATTGTTAATGAATTTCTGGTAGAATTTTGTAAAGAATCTTATTAAAAGAAATGAAAATTCGTTTTGAATTATTTCAATGGTATTTGATTGCATTTTTAATGCAGTTCAATTCAAATACATTAAAGGGTGCAGCTAACATTTCGAAGTATTTTTCTGATAGTACAGAAACCGAAGTATTGGACGAGATCGATATTCATCAGGTGGTTGCATTGGGAAGCAAAGTGAGTTTGCGGAAATCGGGATTGAATATTTTATTGATTACTCAAGAAATGATTCAAAAACTTCCTGTTCAAAATATAAACGAGCTCTTGAGTCATGTAGCAGGTGTAGATATTCGTCAGCGGGGCATTGGGGGTTCACAGGCGGATATTGGAATACGAGGAAGTTCATTTGATCAAGTTTTGGTGCTGGTGGATGGGGTTAGAATGTCGGACCCACAAACAGGTCATCATCAAATGAATTTACCAATACCATTGAATGCAATTAAGTATATCGAGGTTATTAAAGGGGGTGCCGCACATAAATATGGTTTAAATGCCTTGGCAGGAGTAGTGAATATTGTTACTATATTGTCACAGGCAAATGCGGGTAATTTCCAAAGTAGTGATAATGTTAACGAGAAGAGCGGTTTGGCTGAGGGTCAATTAAAAGGGAACCGTAACCGTTTGCATAACCAACATAAAGGGGAAGCTATTAAGCGTTTCAAACAGCCCCAAATGGAAGTCGATGTTTTTACAGGTGCAAAGTTGGGTGCGTTGAAAAATACGGATGGGAGTAAATCGACGGATAGTGTGTTTTATCGACAGTTCGGGGCTCGTTTTTTTCTCATGGGGAGTCGGGGTAATTGGAGTTATTGGGTGGGGTCGGAAATACAACAGGGAAATGGATTCAGGTTGAATTCGGATTATTTGAATTTTCGGAATACTGCAGGATTATCGTATAACAGAGGAATTCATCATGTATATATTTTAGGTGGTGCTGTTAACAATGCATTTGGTGCCAGCTATTTTTATGCTGCGCCAAGAGATACTTTTGCACGAGAAGAAGTAAATACGCAGTTTGTGCAAGGAAGGTATCGATTGGAGGTCGGGGGCAAGGGGGAATTTGAACTCCAGATAAGTAGCCGTTGGAATTACGATCATTATGTTTTTAGGAATTATAATCCGGAATATTATCAGAATTTTCATTCCACGCGGGTAGATATGCAGCGCTTGCAGTACACGCATAAAGTATTAAAACATGCTCGTTTGGGTTTCGGTGTGGATTTGAGGCAGGAGATGATTAGGAGTACAAATCTGGGAGATCCCAATGCGAATTTGCAGCGTAATCGTCGTTTTTCTGGTGGATATATGCACTATTCTCAGGATTTCTTCAAACGACTGAGTTTAAACACAGGCGTTTATTTACTCAGTTCTCCGGATTTAAAAACACGTATTTATCCTGGAATTGAATTGAATTATCGTGTTGTGGATGGATTAAATTTGTATGGAAATTACGGACTGGGTCAGCGTCTTCCAACGTTTACGGACTTGTATTATAACGATTTGTTGAACCAAAGCAATCCGAACTTGAAGCCGGAGTTTTCGGAATCGTTTGAAGCGGGAGTGAAGATAGCTGGGGGCGGTTATTATTGGGGGTTGAGTTTTTTTCAGAGGAATGTTTTCCAAATGATTGATTGGTTGCGACCCGATATAAATGCCAAATGGATGCCGGTGAATCAAAGTTCGGTTCAGTTCCGTGGGTTAGAAGCACAAGTTAATTGGATGAATGCGTTTTGGATAAAGGGATTGCAGTTTGGATGGGGATTTTGTTTGTTAGAGGGCAATTTAAAATTGGATTCGGGTTATATTAGTAAAAATGCTTTAAGTTACTTGGGAGATCATACTACCTTTCGTATGAGTTATGAGGTGAATTCAAAAATAACAATGGGTTGCACGTATCGCTATTTTGAGAGATTTAATTCACCTTGGAGCAACAATAATTCTGAAAATCCGGGTTATGGAATTTGGGATGTCAAGGTAAAGTACCAGGTGAATAAACGATTTAGTGGATATTTGAACGGCATGAATATAGGGAATACGCAGTACCGGGAAATATTTTCTGTACCTATGGCACCGAGATGGATTCAAATTGGATTGATTGTAGGTTTGTAGGATTAAACTAGGGGAAATGGGTTTTTAAGGGTGAATTGATTCCAATAGGATTCAATTACTAATGCCATAAGGAATTTCATTGTTGTAGAAAATGTATTATTTATATTTGGGGTACAATGAGACGAAATTTTTTTGGAATAGGAGCTTGTATGTTTGCTTTTGGAGTTGCCATGGGAGCCATGGGAGCACATGGATTGGAAGGTAAAATATCTATGCACTACATTGAGGTATGGAGAAAAGCATCAGAATATTGGATGTATTCTGCATTAGCAATCTTGGCAACGGCCGCATTTATTCATAACAGAGAAGATGAAAATAAAACAGCACGCGCGTTTTTTGGTAAGTGGGGGCTCATGTTTTGGGCATTTTTAGGAGCGGCAATTTTTTCATTTTCATTGTGGATTTTGGCCTTGAATGAATTATTTGGAGTGAATTTGAAAAAGTTGGGTATGATTACACCCATAGGCGGTGTCATTATGATAACAACTTGGTTGGTGGTTGGTTTTAAGATTTTTCGATTAAATAGATCATAACATTTTTACAATGAAAAGTAGGATTTAATATATTAGGTTTTTAATATGGAATTATCAATGGTGTATTAAATTGTCACTTATGTGGTGGGTTATTTAATATTTTGTTGAATAATTAAAGTCCAATCGTGTATATTTGCTACAATTAAGTGATTGATTTATGAGAATTTATATATTAATAGTTTCATTATTTTGTTCCGCGAATTTGTTTTCTCAGAACCAAGGAAACATTGAATTGCAAACAAAAATAGAGGCATTAGAGCTTCGCAACAAAGTGATTACTAAGCGTTTATCACAAATGGAGCAAGAGAATTTCAATTTAAAACAACAATTGGAAGCATCAAATACCAATGTTCAATCACAAATTGCTCGTTCTCAAGAATTGCAGGCTCAGAATGAGCGTTCCATGAACTTGGCTTTGGATAGTTTTGCCATTCAATTCAACGAGCAAAACAAATCTGTTCAAAATGTACAAGAAAAATTAGAGAGTGGTTTTATGAAGCAGTTGTTGCTATTTGTAGCGGCTGTTTTCGTATTAACGGTTCTGTATTTGGTAATGAGTAAGAGAGCAGCGAAAAAAGCACTAGAGTCGTACACGGCAACTTGGAATGATTTCCAAGAGCACATGTTAAAAAAATAATTTTGTATTAAAATAGTAAAAAATAGTATGTCTAAGAATAATGGAAAATTAAGTGCAGTAACCTTTCTTTACGGATTTGGAGCTGCGGTGGTACTTGTAGGTGCTATGTTTAAATTCATGGGCTGGCAATATGCTGATGCATTATTTATTGCGGGTTTATCTGTAGAGGTGGTGGTATTTTTAGTTTCTGCGTTTGAACGCCAAACCGATGACAAAGACTACAAGTGGGAAAATGTTTTTCCTCAATTAAGTTCAGAAGGTTCAGGTAATACAGATACTCAACAATACCAAGAAGCGATGAAGCAATTCGCTTCTACTTTAACGGAATTGACCCAACAATTGGGCAGCGTTACAAGTAGTATTGGAACCATGAAGCAAGAGCTAGAAAATTCGGCAAAGAATTCTACTGAAATGAAGAATAAAATGTCTGAATTCAATGAGTTGATGGCTCAATACAATAGCAATCTTAAAACCATCAACGATAAATATTCTGAGTTGTTGAAAAAGTAAGATAGATTTCGATGGGAAATACCATTAAAATAACGAAGTCTAAAAGTTTTACTTACAAGAAGTTAAATTTCTTGTATCTGATCTTTTTGGTGTTCATGTTTTTCTCTAATAATGGGGAATACTTGCGCCATTATCCTTCTCTGTTTCAAACGCAATCGGCTTTAAATGAACGTTTGTTAACGAAATTGCAAAAACACAAATCTACCACTCCAGAAAATCAGAATCTTAAGGCCTTGACAATTAAGTATCTTGCTGATATAGAAAGATTTGAGAAAGCATATGTGAAGTATAAGGGAGAGAAAAATTTAGAAGGTAAAAAACTCTATGCATCTGATTTTATCAACTCTAAGTTTCGATTTAAAGAACTAGGAAAAGAGTTCGAACGCGTAAATGCTCAGTATCAGGCCGATTTTTTGAAAATTACCAAACAAGATATCTCCTCTGAATTCAAGAAAGTGAAAGACGAATTGGGTGTTGAGTTTGATTTGGAAGATTTCTATTTCCAAGAATTGCCCAATACGGCTTTTCAAAATGTAATGGAGCATTTTAAATCAAAAGCTTTGTACCATTCAGCAATAGTGATTTTCGGAGATGATTTTTCAATCAGTAGAAACGATTTGGTGTCAATGAATCAAGCCAAATTTATTCAAAAATTAAAATCCAAATACAGCATTGGTGAAACAGTTGAATTTGAAGTTACAACCGATGATTCAAAATCAGTACCGGTGGTTAAAATCGAAGGGCAATCTATCATCCCCAAAAAAATGGATAGTATTACCTACAAATACAATTTTGTGCCTAGTAATCCAGGAAATTTGAATTTGGAAGTAATATCAGGAAACAAAAGATTGTTGAGTCATATTCAGATCTCTAAGCCGGAGTTTAAAGTCGTTACCGATAAATCATTAATCGATGGCGCGGTCGGAGATAAATTGAATATTCGATTGGCGAAAGATTTCAAACTTCCCAAAGGATGTCAGGTAAGTTCAACTGGAGCTCAAGTTGCTTTAGCAAACGGTGAATTATTGGTTACTCCACTGGTTGCCGGAAGAATTTCTGTGTCGTTGATTTACAATGGTGAGGTAGTTGACGATTTGTTCGTTTTCGCTCATCAGGCAAAGACAGTTGATGTGGCATTGCAAGATATTTCTGGAAATGAAACCAACATTGTAAAAGCATATCGATTGGAATCAAAGAACACGTTTTGGCAAGTTGTCGGGTTCAGAATGACGATTATCGAACCTTCTGGTAAGAAAACGTCGAGGAGAAGTGCTACTCGTTTTTTGAGAAATGAATTGAAAGCATTGGAGAACAATGCAGCTGCTAATAGTACGGTTGTTTTTGATGAAATTCGTGTTATTGGTCGGGAAAAAGGTTTAACCAATACGGGTAAGCCCATAATATTTGTGAAGTAATGGCAAATTTTGTAAAAATATCGAAATCCAAAAATTTACGTTACCAATTGGTAAGTATATTGTATTTATTGTTCATTACACTTACTCTGTTGCAGGTTCCTAGCGATTGGTTGCGTGTCAACGATAAAATTTCCAAAGATTTCACCACTGTAACCTCGGATAACGACATTACAGATGTTGAATTGGTTACTGCTATTGCTCAAATTGAAAAATTGCAGTCGGAATTTGAAGATCTTAGAAAAAAAGAATCCGATGCAACCGGAGATAAATTAACAGATTACTTCTTTTTGAATGAGAAAAAGGGTAATCAGTTGTTTACGATTTTGTTCGAATTGAAAACCTTTTATTACAGGTTACCTGAAGATGATGCCCGTCGTGTGCGTTTTGCCGAATTATTTAAGGATGATTTGTTCCATGGTTTGGCGGATGGAAATTTCAATGTATGGGTACAGTGGAAATTCAAAAACGTACCTGGAAATCTTTCATTGACTTTACTGAATGAAGTGTTGGTGCGTTGCCACTTGATTCATGGTAGTTTGGACGTGACCAAAAAAGGTGTGGATGAATTGGTGAAAGTGGCGTTTAATTTAGATAAGTTGCATTTGGGCGACACTGCATTATTGGTAGTGAACTCTGGAGTTGTTGGTGATGTCCAATTGTTATACGGCAACAAAAAATCTAAGGATTTATTTAGCAAAGGCGATTCTGTGTTTTTTGTTCCCAAAAGTGTGGGTGACTATAAAATATCGGTGAAAGCGAAAAACGGAGTTGAAGATTTTATAGAAGTGAAAGTATCTCCAATGAAGATTTCAGCTTCTGGAACTTCAGGCAAAAGTGGAAAACAACCTATTCATTACTTTTTTCAAGGTAAACCATCTTACATCGTGTCTTCTGCAATTCAGCCAGGCAGTCGGTTTACAATTGAGGGTGGCAAGTGGAGTTCGGTGAAGATAAGTTCTGGTAAAATGGAATTTACACCTTTGCAAACGGGTTGGAATCTTCTTAAACTTAGAAGTGAAAAAGGTTCATTGTATTTGTCTGATTCTGTATTCGTGTATCCTACTCCTCGTCCGGTGATTGTTGCAAATCAGGCCTCTGACAATATGGTCACATCGAAACAGTTGATGACAGAAGGAATGCTTAAGATCCTTGCATTCCATCCTTTGCATAAAGATATCCGTTATAAAATTGAATCCATGGATGTGGGTATTATCGGCGAAGGAGTTAATAAAATAAAAGTAAAATCGGATGTAATTCGATTGGATAAAAGTCAGAGTGCAAAAGTGAAATTTATTCAAATCAAGAATATTCGTTTGAGTACTGTTTCTGGAGAAATCCAATTGGAAGAACCATTATTAATTGAAGTAATTTAAAAGTGATGTATTTGAAACCAAAAAATATAGTTTTTTTCCTATTATTCGCTAGTTTGGGTGTAATAGGTAAAGCACAAAATGCAATTAACATTTCTGGGATGAAAGTTGTAGCGGCAGGTGAAGTGTTCACCGTTTCTGCTGGTTCTACTATAATTTTTGAACCGGGTGCTACATTAATCGTTGAAGGAGGATTGGATATACAAGGAACTGAAAGTTCACCCATAAATATTATTTCAAAGGATCTTGAAAATCCTGGAAGAGGAATACAGATTTTAGGTTGGGATGAAAAAAGTTCGATCAATTTAAAATATGTGAACTTCAATGGTATGATACAGGGAATTCGTTTCGATCCATTTTGGTACAGAAATAAAGTTACTGTTTCAAACATTACCTTCACCAATTCCAATTCGGGAGAACCGTTCTTTTACGTTGGTAATCCCACTTTAGACCATGTTAAAGCATCAAATACGATTTCTTTCATTGTAAATAATTTGGAAGCGGTTAACAATGCATCTGGAATGTTTATCGAATCCTATAATGCCAAGGGGATTGTTTACAATTTGAACAATTTGAGCTTTATCGATAACTACATAAATGGTGGTGATGAGTCTTTTGGCGTGTTGAATTTGAATTTTGAGACAGGAAGTACGTCAACCGAATCTAAGATTGGCAATGTTTTGTTATTACGAAACTTTGCCGGTAATACTCCACTTGGTGTTTCAGTTTCTGGTTCTGCTAATCAAAGCACTACAATCCAAGCATTGTTTGTTGAAAATGGCGATCGATTGGTGTATGATCAGTTGAAAGATTCTCGTATTCCATCTGTAAATGTGGAAATAAGGAAGGACTTGAACGCCTTTAATAACTCAATGAATTTGAAAGGTCTGAGTCATACATTTGGTACTGTGAAATCTTTACCTCAGGGAACCAATGAACTGGTTGAGTTGAGAGATAGTTTGGGCCGTTTGGTGGAATGCACCAAAGTTCGTGTGGGTGATACCCAGTATTTGAATTACATACAAGGTATTCCTTCTTGGGGGATGACTAAACAGGGAGTACGCGTGCGTATTCCAGAATTGAAATCGAAAGAGATTTCCAATGTCTATGTAACTAAAATTGATACTGCTGAATATTTCAAGTACTTAAGAGAGAAAGATGCCGAAGCTCGTTTTTATGCAACACATTTGGTATTGGATAAGTATTTAACACTACCTGTATTCAAGCGTAAAGGCGAAATTTTAAATAAACAGAAAACATGGGAGTTGGGCTTTTGGGGAGGTGGTTCTGCTTACGGAGGCGGAGATATCAAACACAAACGTGTGAGAGATTTCGTTACTACTCCGGATGTATTCAAGAAGATGTGGTTAGTTAGAGATGTTCCCATTTTTTCTACCATTGAATTGAGTCGTGGTATTTACGCACAGTATAACGTGAATCAGCGTTTTTCTGCTCGAGTGAATGGGTATTTCAGTTCGGTTTCCATGCACAATCTGTATGCTCCTGGGTTGTTTGGAGGAGGAAGAATTACAACAGCTTACGATCAGGATTATAATTTGTTGAAATTTAAACCATTGGAAACATGGAAATTGAATTTTTACACACAAATGTTTATTTTGGAAGGTGAGGGATTGTGGCATTTACGCAAGAATGAGATTAAGCAGGGCAAAAAAGGTGTTTGGGTGCCATCTATTGGATTGAGTGCTGGATTACTGTATTTCACTCCTTACAGATTTACATATGCAGAATGGGATGATAATTTCATTGCATTGCGTTACAGAGCACTTCGTGAGAATCGATACAATTTAAGAAAAGTGGGTTCAGAAGGACAGTTTTTCTTGCCGAATGCTGAGATCTACAGTCCTTGGGCGTTGAACATAGGAACTTCATTTAATTTGATGTACCGGATGAAAAAATGGTCGTTCAAAGGAGAAATGAAAGCGGTTTATACATCTACTGACTATTTAGATGATTTTGGCCCCGGTTTGTGGTATGGTGGTGATATTAATAAATTACGTCAAAATGTAAAAATTGATGAATGGAATAAACCAAGTGATTTGTATCAGATTACACAGACTAATGACAAAATTCGTTCTGGGTCACAGCGTTCAGTTGATGGCTTGAATGATTGGTATTTTCAAGCTCACTTAGGAGTAAGTTACGATATCACAGATTTCCTTGCAAAAAGGAAGAAGAATAAGACTTCCAATAAGCAATAAATCTGAAATGTCGGCGAAATCAACAAAAGTTCGCAACGTTAATCATCGAGTGAAGTTTTGGGAATAGGAATTTTAATTTAAGAAATATGGTTAATGAGAAAGCCCCAGAAGGGGCTTTTTTATTTTACCAGAATAATTCTTTTTTATTTAAATGGAAATTCAACATTTTCCAATTTCATTGCAATCGATCTAAACCGCTGAAAACACTGTTTTTGCCGATAACCTACTTTTTGCGTGTGGAGTTACATTGAAAATTGATTAACTTTGCGTAAATTAAAATCCTTAGGAAATGGCCTTAGAAATAATTGTCCCCGCCCCAGGCGAATCAGTAAGTGAAGTTACTATATCAAATTGGTTAGTAAAAGAAGGTGATTGGGTTGAAATGGACGCCCCAATTGCTGAATTTGAGAGTGATAAAGCCACATTTGAAGTGAATGCCGAGAAAGCTGGGATAATTGAAAAATTGATTGGTAGCGAAGGCGATACTATTGCGGTGAATACAGTAATAGCACTTATTAATACCGAGGCTGCAAGACCTGAAGGAATGTCTGAAATTGCAGCTCCAACAGTTGTTGCTCCTGCGGCTGCTCCAGCGGCAAAAGCGGAAAAAAAGAGTGCGGATTCCCCTAAAACAGAATCACCATCCCCCGAGAAAAAGAATGTAGAAATTCCATCGGATTTATCCATTTCACCAGTTGCACTGCAACTATTGCAAGAGTATAATGTAAATCCTGCGCAAGTAACGGGTACCGGTTCTAATGGTAAAATTACCAAGCTGGATGCCTTGGAAGCTATAGTAAAACTTGGTGGTGTAAAACAAGAAGGAGGTGCAGGAAGTCGTGAAGCGCGTCGTGAAAAGATGACCAACTTGCGTAAAACGGTTTCTCGCAGATTAGTAGCCGCAAAAAATGAAACGGCCATGTTAACCACCTTTAATGAGGTAAACATGAAGCCCATCATGGATTTACGTGGTGTTTATAAAAAGAAATTCGAAGAGAAGTTTGGTGTTGGCCTAGGTTTTATGAGCTTTTTCACCCGTGCGGTATGTATTGCTTTAAAGGATTGGCCAGCGGTAAATGCAAGTATTGAGGGTGAAGAAATTGTTTACCACGATTATTGTGATATTTCGATTGCCGTTAGTGCACCCAAAGGATTGGTAGTGCCTGTTATCCGCAGTGCGGAAAACTTGTCTTTGGCAGAAATTGAAAGCGAAGTGAAACGACTTGCAACTAAGGCTAGAGATAATAAATTAACCATCGACGAAATGACCGGTGGTACATTTACAATTACTAACGGAGGTGTTTTTGGGTCTATGATGAGTACTCCCATCATCAATCCCCCACAAAGCGGTATTTTAGGAATGCACAATATCGTTGAAAGACCGGTGGTTGAAAACGGACAAATTGTTATTCGTCCGATGATGTACCTCGCTCTTAGCTACGACCACCGAATCATTGATGGTAGGGAAAGTGTTAGCTTCTTGGTTCGTGTGAAAAATCTGTTGGAGAATCCTGAAATGCTACTTGATGGTAAAAGACCTGAAGAGTCAGTATTGGGACTTTAATGCATAATCACGATCATCACGACCACCATTTAGAGATGGGGAAGAAATTCCTCTTGGGAATTTTATTGAATTTTAGTTTTGTAATTGTTGAACTTTCTTACGGTTGGTCTATCAACTCCATTTCCTTGCTTGCGGATGCTTGGCATAATTTGAGTGATGTTGGTGGGCTTATGATTAGTTGGTTTGCTTTTCAAATGGCCACCAAGCAACCCACCAAGAACTTTACTTATGGGTATAGCAAAGGAACTATTTTGGCATCATTAGCGAATTGTCTGTTACTTTTTATAGCTATCTATTCGATGGGTTCGGAGGCAATAACACGGTTGAAGCATCCTCAACACCCCGATGGTAACGTTGTTATGTTGGTTGCTGGAATTGGTGTAGTTATAAATACATTAACTGCATTGTTGTTCATGCGCAGTAACGAATTGAATAATCGTGCAGCTTTTTTACATATGGCGGCAGACGCAATGGTGAGTATAGCCGTTGTGATGGGTGGGGTGGTGATTGTCAATGGCGGACCAGATTGGGTAGATCCATTATTGGGATTGGGCATTTGTGTTGTGATTCTTTGGGGAACGTTTAGCTTGTTTAAAAGTACTATGCGGCTCAGTTTGGACGGAGTTCCGGAGGGTTTGGATGTTGAGACAATTGAGCATGAGTTGAAGAAAGTAAATGGGGTTAACCGTATTGATAATTTGCATATTTGGGCAATAAGTACCACCCGAAATGCCTTTACAGCAACGGTTTACGTGAATAATTACGATGCTCAGCATATTGAGGGAATAAAATCTGAGATTCGCAGCATTTTAAAAAATTATCGGGTTCAGCACACCACGCTCGAAACTCAAGTGGTAGAATAAGACCTATTGTAAATTCTGACTTCTTTAATTAATTTCTGGTATGAAGAAGAAATTGATTATACGAGAAGAAATTTTGCAGCAGTGTTGGAGTGCGAAAATGTTGGGCATTCCTGCGCTAAAAACCGTGTCAAATCAAGAATTGAAAATTCTGGATTTTGGAGTTTGGAATCGTTTGCAAGGCCCTGATTTTTCAGGGGTTAAGATTGAATTTGACCACCTTTTATTGGCTGGAGATGTTGAGTTCCACTGGACCACATCCGACTGGAACAAACACCTACATCATACAGATAAAAAATACAATAATGTAATACTTCATGTGGTATGGATTCATGACTCGGAAGTGTGTAATAGTGAGGGGAATGCTATTCCTGTATTGCAACTTTCGGATTATTTTTTAGAAAAAGATTTGCAAAAATTGCAAAACAAAGTGTCCTCTGTTTTTCACAGCGGGATCAATGAGTTTGTGTTGAAGTGTTCTGGAAATGAAGCAACCAAACAACCTGAATTATGGAAAAAATTGGTTCATAATCAATATGAAGTTGCACTTCAACAACGGTTGCAAAGCAAGTTGTTAGAAATTAATCAGTTAGCGGTGGAGTTGAATCAGGATTGGGAAAGTATCGCATTTGTATATATGGGCAAATACTGGGTCGATAATCAAAATCGATTGGCGGCCGAACGACTGTTTAAATCCATACCACTTACGTTTGTAAAGCGAAGTCCTTTAAAGGAATTGTTGGCATATTCATGGGTATTGGGGAAGTTTCCGCTAAACGGTTCTGAAATTACCAGTGCAAAGCAATTTCAAGAACAAATGAACTTTTTAAGCTCCAAATTCGGAATTAAATCGCTGGATATTTCTTGGTATTATGGTAAAATTCGTCCCCAAGGCTGGATCCATAATCGAATAATGCAGTATTTTATTTGGTTACATGGGTTGGATGGGCAAATTTCTGAAGTATTGGTGGATAGAAGCATGCTGAGTTTGAATCGATTCTTGGTGGACTCGAATCATTTTCTGTATATGGGTTCAACAATGAGGTTAAACGAGATTCAGGCAACAAAAGTGATAGTGAATGCGATAATTCCATTGCAAATGGCTTATATGTTGCATCGCGAAGTAGGTGAGTTGGATTATCGTGGTTGGATCGAACTAATGAAGTTACTTCCATCGGAAAGCAACAGAATCATACGCGAGTATTCTTTGTTTTTTGGGGATGTGAGTTCGGCTTATGATGCCCAAGGAATGTTGAATCAGGTGAATAATTACTGTAGAAAGGGACTTTGTTCTCAGTGCCTCATTGGAAATTACGTTCTAAAAAATCAAAAATCCATTGGCTTTGATCCATGGGTTTCTCAATCTGAAGATCGATCTATTTTGGCGCGCTGAGAATGGTTTTATTGAGTCAAATAGAATGGTTATTAATCAAATTAAGATTGATGAATTTAAAATGAACACCAATGAAGACCTTCGTGGTAAGGAAGCTTATTTGACCGTTAGCTGAGTTAAACTGTTGTTGGGTAATAAGAATAAATCTAATTTTGTTGTAAATGTCGAAAAAGTCAATTGGTATCATTGGTGGTGGAATAGTGGGCATGACCACAGCGTATCAAATTAACAAGATGGATTCCCAATGTAGAATTTACATTATCGAGAAGGAAGGTTCACTTGCAAAGCATCAAACTTCCAATAATAGTGGTGTTATTCATTCCGGCATTTATTATAAACCCGGCAGCTTAAAAGCAAAGAATTGCTTGCGAGGATACCATCAACTTTTGGAGTTTTGCACTCAACTTAAAATTGATTATGAATTGTGCGGAAAGTTAATTGTGGCAACATTACCAGAAGAAATACCCTTGTTGCAAAATTTGTATAACAGAGGGATGGAACATGGGCTTGAAGGTTTGAAATGGCTGGAATCAAATCAAATACGTGAGTTTGAACCGCATTGTGCGGGAATCAATGCAATTTTTGTCCCTCAAACGGGAATCGTTAATTATCGTAACGTGGTAGATGCTTTGCAAGAACAGTTAGTAAAAAATTCGAATGTTGAAATCAAATTGAATTCGGAAGTGGTGGGATTTGAAACTATAAATCATCCCCAAAGAAATAGCAAGGAGATTAATTCGAAGGAAGGACAAGCTTGTAAAATTCGAATTCGATTGAAAAATAAAGAAACAGTGGAGGTGGATCAAGTGGTGAATTGTGCGGGTTTGCACTGCGATAAAATTGCGGAATTGGCTGGAGAAAAATTGGATGTCCGCATCATTCCATTCCGAGGAGAGTATTATAAATTGTCTAGACAGAAGTCGCATTTAGTTAAGAACCTCATTTATCCGGTTCCTGATCCCGATTTTCCATTTTTAGGAGTTCATTTTACTCGGAGAATTTCCGGTGAAATTGAAGCGGGACCCAACGCTGTATTCGCATTCAAGCGCGAAGGGTATAAAAAAACGGATTTTTCGGCCTCAGATTTTATGAGCAGCTTGTTTTGGCCAGGATTTCAAAAGGTGATGTTGCGCTATTGGAAAACAGGTTTAGCGGAATTTTATAGATCATTTTCAAAGAGTGCATTTACTCATGCGTTACAGAAATTGGTTCCGGAAATACAGAAAGGAGATTTAATTCCTGCTGGATCGGGTGTTAGGGCACAGGCTTGCGACCGAAAAGGGAATTTAATTGATGATTTTTACATTCAGAAAACGGATTCTTTTGTGCATGTTTTAAATGCACCTAGCCCGGCGGCGACATCGTCTTTTTCAATTGGATTACAAGTTGCAGAATGGGTGTTGGGAAAAAGAACGGAGAATTAGATGTAATTGTTGCATAGGCATTGACTGTTTGAATTAAACAATCTACAAAATGGGCGTAAAATTTCGAATGGGTGTTGGGAAAAAGAACGGAGAATTAGATTTATTGTGCTTGGTGCTATTGGTTAGAAAAAACGCAGTTTATTTGCAGTAGTAACATGTCGCGAACAGATTCTTTACTTACAACGCTCAAGAAATATTTGCCGGAAGGAGGCGCAGAATATGCCCATGAGATATTGTGGAGGTATGGAATTCAGTTACATATAAAAAAACCGAGAAGAACGAAATTGGGCGATTATCGTCCGCCCAGGCCAGGAGAACCACACCGGATTTCCATCAACAACGATTTAAATCCGTATGCGTTTTTGGTGACATTTTTGCACGAGGCGGCGCATTTGGTGAATTTCGAGAAGAATGGATTCAAGGTAATGCCACATGGAGGTGAATGGAAACAGGAGTTTCATTTAATTTCTCAACCGGTTTTACATGCACATATTCTGCCCGAAAAAGTACTTTTTGCATTAGATCGGTATTTGAAAAATCCCAAAGCTAGCAGTTGTACAGATCCCTTTTTATATAGAACATTGAAACAGTTTGATATTCAAAAGGACAACACATTGTTGGTAGAGGAGGTTCCGATTGGGGCTAAATTCAATATTGGTGATGGTAGGATTTTTATTAAACAAGAGCGACTCAGAAGTAGATTTCGTTGTTTAGAGGTGAAAACCAATAAAACGTATTTGGTACCTGGATTGATGGAAGTGGAAATTCTGATGTGAATGTTATTACTTTGCACAATTATAAATAAACGGATTTGACATCCCCCAAAAACCACAATGAAAAAACTCTCCATCGTTATACCTGCTTACAATGAGGCAAAAACCATACATTTAATCTTGGATAAAATTCAAGAGGTAAAACTCATCGGAGAATTGCAAAAGGAGGTGATTGTGGTTGACGATTGTTCCAAAGATGGCACATTAGAAGCGTTGGAATCGTACAAGATTTTGAATCCAGGGTTTCCGTTGAGTATTCATGCGCATACCAAAAATCAAGGTAAGGGTGCTGCATTGCACACCGGTATATCCAAGGCCACCGGAGAAATAACGGTAATTCAAGATGCTGATTTAGAATACGATCCACACGAATACAACATTCTGCTTGATCCGATTTTAAGAGGTGTAGCGGATGTGGTGTATGGCAGTCGGTTTATGGGTGGCAATCCTCATCGTATTTTGTTTTTTTGGCACAGTATCGGCAACAAATTTTTGACATTTCTAAGCAATATGTTTACAAATTTGAATTTAACCGATATGGAAACATGTTATAAAATGTTCAGAACGGAAGTGGTACAATCGCTGAAGCTGAAAGAGAAACGATTTGGTTTTGAGCCAGAAGTTACGGCCAAAGTGGCACGAGTAGAGAATGTTCGTATATACGAGGTGGGAATCAGTTATTACGGTCGAACCTTTGAAGAAGGCAAGAAAATTGGTTGGAAAGATGGTTTTAGAGCCATCTACTGCATTCTCAAATACAATATATTTGACCGTTAGAACCAATAATCCAATAGTGTTTGCCATCAAATTTTACAGCATTCAGATTTTTGGGGTTCATTATTCTTTGGGGATTTTCATGTAATCGAAGAGAGTAATCTTGGTTTTCAACCGTGAAGTTTTGAATTGTAGCGCCATCTGTACCTACGGAAAAGATTTGGTATTGGATGGGTTTGAAATGGGTTGGATTTGATTTCACGTGAGAGATTTCTTTGTTTTTCTTCAATTCAGTTGAAGTATTCCAAGAATCAACAGTTCCAATGCCAACCCCCGAATTGTAGGCCAGACCGCTGAATGGGCTGTTCCAAATTTGATGGTGTTGGGAATCCTTGTGTCTGCGAAATTCAATCATTCTGGCATTGCTTTCTTCTCTTTGGGGATATTTCCAATGCCCACCACCCGCAAAAACAGTAAAATTATGCTCGTTGTGTATCATGGTAGATAATCCATAAACTCCATAACCTGATTGCATTGAATCGTACAATGGCAGGTCCAAAAACGATTGATAATACGTATGAATATAGGGTTTACCGAGGTGCCAATTTCGTTCGAACTTTATACTCGCCCAGCGAATACAAGCTCCAGAATCACCACCACCACCCATGATTAGTTCCAATTCGTAGCGTTCTGTTTTAACAGTATCATTTGCAGGCAGTGGAATGAATTTTATAATTTTAATGGAAGAACCACTTGCCGCAAATAAAGAACTCAAGCGGGGTGTAGTTTTATTCCAATTCGATTGAGGCATGATTTCCCAGCTATTTCCGGAATCAAAACTCACTCGGAAATACAAATTTTTCCTGCCCGACAACGGGTCGCCGGCGAGTAAACCGCGTGATTTTGATGGTTCGAATTCCAAATCATCAAAAAAAACGCCGGCGGAATTGTCTTGAAACACAGTATGCCAATTCCGTCCACCATTTTTGGTTTTGAGCAGCATTCCACTGTCGCCAACACTCATGCAAATGGCCGTGAGTGAGTCCCAAGCTACAATATCTCGAAAATCTTTATTGTAGTAGGAAGGAGAAACGGATCGAAACATGGAGGTAACATCATTGAATACTGTCGTCTGATTTTGAGGAAGATTTTGCCGTTTATTGGAAGCACTTTTTTGGTTTTTTGAGGGGATTGATTTTGAGATTTTTTGGGATGTAAAAGGAGATAAATATTTAATATTACTTCGTACAATAAGTCCTTTAGATCCACTAATCCAGATGCTTGAATCTGAGCAGATGTCCATCCCCCGAAAAGAGGATTTAAATGGGGAGATAAATTTAGATTCAGGCAAAATGGAGGTGTCATTTACACGATAATATATTCGATTAATATGATTAAAATTAGGAATGGAATACAGAAAATGATTAGTAAATAAGATGTTAGAAGTGAGGAAGATAAAAGATTTAAAAAAAAATATTTTGTTAAATAATTTGGAATTGTTGTTTTTTAATGTTAAATTATTCATTATTATTGATTTACTAAGGTAAATGTACTTATTTTGAAACCAAATTTATTGCCTATGGATCGAAAAGTTACAAAAATTTATTTTACAATCGACAAAAACTTCAATCCGGAAAATGGTTTAAAGGGTGCTGCCAGCTTGGGTCGTAAATCAGGCTGTGCTGTTACTTATGTCCAAACGGAAAATTCTTACAATCTTATTCAAGGCGACAGTGAAAAGGCAAAAAAAGATTTTAAGTCAAAGTATTTCGTTGAGTTGGAGATCATTCTACAAGATGGAAGTTTATGGAAATCACTTTCTAAGGCAGCGGTGCAAGATAAGGCCAGTATGGTTTTGGTATGCGCTCCTGCTGAAAAGGGAGGGTTGCTGGGTGGCGGAATGCACTCGGTGGTTGGAAATTTTGAAAGCACCTTGATTTTTCTAAATGAAAAATCAACTTGGGTGGACCCTAAGAACATCGTGATGCCATTTGATGGTCGATCGGAAACACGTCAGAAACTTTTTAGAACAGCTGAATGGGCCAAGGCTTATTTTAGCCAAGTTCTCATATTGGGAATGGCAAAACCATCGGATTCGGAAGACAAGCACTATGTACACACTTATTGCATACAAGCGGCCAACAAAATGGTTGAACTTCAAGTTAGGCATAAAATAGAAGAATTGGAAGTAAAAGACAATGCGATGATTGGAGTGGTTGAAGAACGCGCTAAGATGTTGTTAGATAGTTGGATTTCTGTAGTGAGCAATGCTGACGGAGTATTTAAGAAATCTTCGTTTCAGCAATTGTGTGAGAGCAGTGTTCATCCGCTGATGATTATGCCTTACCAAGAAGTAGTTGGTACCGGTGGAGTAGGGTATTAATGTCTATCGTTTTCTATAAGAAAAGCATCCCCCAAAAGCGAATAAAAAAACGCTGGAAAAGTACGTTTTGTAGATTCAAGGAATATTACCGAAATTGCGATAAAATATCATGATTCGGGACATTCAATCATTTCTTCAAGAAGGAACCGTACCAGAAGTGCTCTTTTGGGTGGGATGCGCAGGTAGTTACGATGAACGAGCGCAACGTGTGAGTAAAGCATTTGCTCAAATTCTTCAAAAAGCGCAAGTGGAATTTGCCATTTTGGGCGCTGAAGAAGGGTGCACTGGTGATCCAGCCAAGCGGGCAGGAAACGAATTTTTATTCCAAATGCAAGCCATGCAGAATATAGAATTATTGAATGGTTATGGAATTAAAAGGATAGTTACTGCGTGTCCGCATTGTTTCAATACATTGAAAAACGAATATCCAAGCTTGGGTGGTAACTACGATGTTGTGCATCATACTCAATTTATCAATGAGTTGTTAGAATCAGGGAGATTGTCAATTGAAGGTGGAGCATTTAAAGGTAAGAAAATCGTTTATCACGATAGTTGTTATCTGGGTAGAGCCAACGGAATTTACGAAGCACCTAGAATGGTTATTGAACGATTGGATGCTGATTTGGTAGAAATGAAACGTTGCAAAACCAATGGTTTTTGTTGCGGTGCAGGTGGTGCACAGATGTTCAAAGAGGCGGAAAATGGCAACAAAGAGGTTAACGTAGAACGTGCAGAAGAAGCTTTGGAAACGCAAGCGGATATCATTGCGGTAAATTGTCCGTTTTGTATGACTATGATGCGAGATGGTGTGAAGCACTTTGAAAAAGAAGAACAAGTCCAAGTTTTAGATATCGCTGAATTAATTCAAGCAGAAAGTAAATAATTCAAAATCTGGATTTTCAAATCCAACAATCCCATGTCATGAACCCTTAGAACAAGTGCTTTCGGTATTGATAAACAATGAAATTAAGCCAAAAAGGCCCAAAATAGATGATTATTCCCGACTTACCTGGACATTCACGCGTATGGTTCTTTGGAGCTAATCGCTTATTAACTACTGAAGAAATAACTGAACTGAACCTGAAGTTGTTGCATTTTATATCCGATTGGAAAGCGCACGGCACATCAATTACTGCAGGATTTGAAATTGTACATGAATCTATTGTGATCATTGCAGTAGATGAAACTAAAGCTCCACCTTCGGGATGCAGTATTGACAAGGCCTTTGGATTGCTGAAGGAAACGGGAATTGATTTTTTTCAGCGACAATTGATTTGGAGGGCCTTTTGCAATACGTCTGAAATTTTTACTTTGAGTCAGGTGAAAGAACAAATCCAAATTGGCAATTTCAACGCTCAGACTCTTATAATAGATTCTTTAGTTACAAACTTGGAACAGGTGAGGAATCAATTTTATATACCTATTTCTCAGAGTTGGGTAGGCAAAAAATGGGGATGGACTGCTTAATGAAATGCAAATTGGTTAGTTGGTTTAAGTTTTAATTTAGAATTAAGAAGTAATAAAGAAAATAGATGAAAGATAAACGTATTGCGATATTATTTCTCACGATATTCATAGATTTATTGGGTTTCGGGATTATCATTCCCATTTTGCCCAACTTGGCCAAGGAATTTGCAGCAGAATCACAATTTGGAATACAGCCCGATATTGCTGTTGGTTTGGTAGCCGCTGTATTTTCGGTTATTCAGTTCTTATTCGCCCCAATATTTGGTTCAATATCCGATCGGTTGGGTCGTCGCCCAATTATTTTGGGATCCATTTTAGTCAATGCCATAGGTTATTTGATGTTTGGCTTTGCATCAAGTTTCGCCTTGTTAATTATATCCAGGATCGTTTCGGGATTCGGAAGTGCTAATATATCTGCAGCGCAAGCTTATATTGCAGACATCACATCCCCCGAAGAAAGAGCAAAAAAAATGGGAATAATTGGAGCGGCTTTTGGTTTGGGTTTTGTATTTGGTCCTCCTATTGGGGGATGGCTTTACGATTGGGGAATGAATTCTATTCATCTTGAGCCGATTGTTGAGGGACTAAATCCTATGGATTTAAAGCGTCAGATTGCTGAGGGTATGGCAATAAAACGAGGTATGGGATTGGAGTATGTGGGTGTTTTCTCAGCGATGCTTTGCGTGATTAATTTGATATTGGCATGGAGATATTTGCCGGAAAGTATTCAAGAAAAGTCGGGGGTGAAACGCAAACCATCTGAAACATTTAAAGGGATGGTAACGGTTTGGAGCGTTGAAATAGTGGGTGAATTGTTATTGATTAATTTCATTTACATCGCGGCATTTTCGATGATGCAAATTAACGCAAGTGTTTTATGGAAAGAGCATTATGGATTGTCGCCCAAGGCGATTGGGAATATATTTGGCATTATCGGTATTTTTAGCGCCATCGTGCAGGGAGGTTTGATTGGGGTTTTTCAAAAGAAATTAGGATTAAAACGTATGCTGATCTGGGGTGCCCCAATCATTGCTGTTGGATTAAGTATCATTCCTTTGCCAACAAGAGAGTGGTTTTACCCTGTTCAGATAATGGCAATTCTATTTTTAGCTTTGGGGAACGGTTTTTTGATGCCTTCTATCAATAGTTTGGTTTCTATGCATTCTCCTGCTGGTTCACAGGGTAAAATGATGGGTATTTTGCAAAGTATGGGCTCGTTAGCTAGGGCCGTGGGTCCTTTGTTTTCGGGTATTCTTTACGCACAATATTTCGCCTTGCCCTATTTAGCGGGTGGTTTTTTAATGTTAGTTGTATTCGTGTTGGCGTTGATGTTAAATTCCAAATTGGAAAAGAATACACCTTGATGAATCTTTGTATAAGGCAGTGACGATTTCTCCGATGTATATAATTTTGTAAATATTTAAATGTTTGCTTTTTAACTAATTTTGACTGTTCGATGCCAACTAAAATTAAGGTTCTACACATCAATGCCAATACTGCCGGCGGTGCATTTGTAGTTGCCCAACGTTTGCATGAGGCACTGAACTTTTCAGCAGAGGTGGAGTCCAGGCATTTGGTATTCGATGGTAATGCGGGAAATTATAATCTATGGGCTCGTACTCCTTTGAAAAAAGGGATTGCTATTTTTAATCATGCTGCCGATAAATTGGATTTTTTGAAGTACGAAGCCTCCCCCCAAATTCGATTTCAATTCAATCATGCTTCACGTGGAATAGATATTTCAAAACATCCCTTGGTTCAGGAAGCCGATATTATTCATTTTCACTGGGTTCATAAGGGATTTCTTTCTTTCAAAGGATTGGAAACTCTATTGAAATTAGATAAAAAATTTATTTGGACCTGTCATGATTTATGGCCTGTTACTGGGGGCTGTTATTACACTTGGGGTTGCGACCACCTAAAACAAGGTTGTTATGATTGTAAATTCTTGAAAAATCCCGGGAATCCAGATAAATCTACGCAATGGTATGCTCAAAAAGAGAGGTTGTGGGGCAGTGGTCAAATCCGTTTTATTACACCGAGCAAATGGTTGGCAGAAATTGGAAATACATCCAAAATGATGTCATCCCCCCAAATGAAGCCCATTAAACCCATTCCCAATGCCATTGATACTTCTTTTTTCAAACCTTTAAATTCTGAAGATAAGTTTAAATTAAGAACAGATTTGGGTTTGAATCCTGTACTGCCCACAATCATGTTCTCGGCGGCGAATTTGAACAATCCTGCCAAAGGATTTGAGTATTTTCTCGAACTCATTCAAAATTTAACCAAGAGGGATTTTGCTGCACAGTTTTTAGTGCTTGGAAGGGAGTTTGAAAAACCCGTTTCCAACGAATTGCCTATCAAATGGGTGGGTTTTGAGTCGAATATTCAAGAAATATTAAGAAATTATCAGGCTGCCGACATATATGTAACCACGGCAATTGAAGATAATTTACCTACTACTGTAATGGAAGCTTTGAGTAGTGGGTTGCCTTGTTTTGGTTTTAAAGTAGGCGGAATTCCAGAATTAATTGACAATTCGGTGAACGGGTTTGTGGTAGAAACTAAGGATGTTGACAGCATGGAAGAGATGATAATTCTGTCGCAGCCCAATTGGGAGCAATTGTCAAAGGCTGCACGATCAAAGGCAGTAAGCACGTACGATGTTTCGGTAGTGGTGAATCAGGTAGTTTCAGAGTATAAAACTCTATTGCAATAGATGTAAGTTATTGTTGTTGAACCATTACCCGTTACCTCAGGTTTTAGTTGGTTCAAGTTGGGAAATGGTAGTTAGTTGTTAGCCACTTGTTTACCTGTTACCTCAGTTTTAGTTGGTTCAAGTTGGGAAATGGTAGTTAGTTGCTAGCCACTTCATTACCTGTTACCTCAGGTTTTAGTTGGTTCAAGTTGGGAAATGGTAAAGTAATTAAAAAGAAAGGCCCCCAAACTACCAGGAGGCCCTTTCACCACAAACACTATGAAATACTATTTCTTAGTCCACATTATCGTGAAGCAAACGATTCGGCCCGATTTTAAATTCATGGGGGTTATTTGAATCGGCTTCGGTAATTGTCAATCGAGAAACTTGATTTTCATTGCTAGCAGGAGCAATCTCCAACTGAATATTTCTGCGCTTATAAGCAGGGATATTCATGTCGTAATCTTTAACGGATTGCTTTTCAATTCTATTTCCTTGAAAATCTTGAAATTCGTTTGATTTATTTATTTCGCGAACGGTATTGAGTTCAGCGGAATTTGCAAAACGATCTTCACTCGCAATGGGTGTTTTAAAAAGATCTTCAATGGTATTGGCCGTCTTTTTTTCGGGGATGTAGGTATCTTCGATATCGAAAGTTTCGTCGGCATCATCGGCATATTCGATTTGAATTTCATTGGATGCCATAGATTTGGATTTTTGATCGAAAGGAAAATTGGCTTCAAGAATGTGTTGAGTTTTTCTTGCGGCTTCAAAACCTGTGGCAATCACCGTTACGCTTATATTGTCTTCCAAGCGTTCATCAAAAGTAAGACCCATTTTTAAATTGGCCTCATTTCCGGCTTCATCTTGAAGGTAAGTAGTGATCATTCTCGTTTCGGCCATTGAAGGTGCTTTAGCACCAAAACCTACATTGATCAGCAGGTGCTGAGCACCCAATATTTTTGTATTATCCAGCAATGGCGAACGAAGTGCAGCTTCAGCGGCTTTTTGAGCGCGACTGTCGCCATTTGCAATACCTGTACCCATCAATGCTTGCCCACTATTTTTCATTGCTGTTCTCACGTCGTTAAAATCTACATTGATATGACCGGATTTGGAAATAATGTCGGCTATGCCTTTGGCTGCAGTGCACAAAATATTATCTGCTTCGGAGAACGCTTCCAGGAAGGAGAGGTCGCCATACATATCCACAATACGATCATTTGAAATGGATAATAAAGCATCCACATGGGGTTTTAACTTGGCAATACCTTCTTCGGCTTGTTTCATTCTTCTGGGTCCTTCATCAGAGAAGGGGAGGGTCACAATACCTACGGTAAGGATATCGAGTTCTTTTGCAATTTTTGCAATCACCGGGGCTGCACCAGTACCGGTTCCACCGCCCATACCCGCGGTAACAAAAACCATCCGTGTTCCATCGGAAAGGATGCTTTTAATTTGTTCGCTGCTTTCTAAGGCGGCTTTTTCTCCGGTTTCAGGGTCGGAACCTGCACCTAATCCAGAAGTTAGGTTCAATCCCAATTGAATTCTGTTGGGCACTGCGCTATGACGAAGTGATTGATGGTCGGTGTTGCAAATAAAAAAATCTACACCTTCAATTCCCATCTTGAACATGTGATTTACGGCGTTGCTTCCACCACCGCCAACACCTATTACTTTGATGATTCTATCTAAAGTTAAATCTGGTTGAAATTCCATCATGATTGTCTTTTTAATTGTTCATTAATTTTGGAAATCGTCTTGATCATCTGCTAACCAAGTATTTAAGAAGTTTTTGAATAAACTAATTCCGCGGTATGGACTTGCCCAACTCGGACGTCTATTTTGGTCTTTGGGCGCTTTATGGTCTTCAGCGGCTTCTTGCATTGCAGGTTCTGGTTGGGGAACACCTTTTTGCTCCAAAGGAATCATTTTTTCGTTCGGGCGGTATTGCGAACCATTTTTTAATTCTACTTCCACACCAGTCATCACTAAACCAATGGCTGTAGCATACATAGGATTGCGCACTTCTTCAACACGCCCTCTTCCTAAATGCTGTCCTGGACGACCAGTATGAACATCCAAACCGGTATAGAAGCTAAAAAGTTGGCTTACGTCTTTCATGCTTGAGCCACCACCAGTAAGCACGATACCACCATGAAGTCGTTCGGATATACCGCTCATCTGGATTTCAAAATCCACTTTTTGGATAATGTCTTCCATTCGAGCGCGAATTACTTGTGAAATGGCATAAACGGAAATTTCTTTGCTTTGACGGCCAGGCAATCCTGGAATCACCACCACTTCATTTCGCATTTGTTCTGTGGGGAAGCAAGAACCGTATTTTACTTTTACTTCTTCTGCCTGTTCCTTTAAAATTCCAAACGCTTCTTGCAGGTCACGGGTAATTCTATCGCCGCCAATTGGAATAATTGCAGTATGGGATATATATCCGTTTTGGAAAACGCAAATATCGGTAGTACCTCCTCCGATGTCAACCAGAGCTACTCCAGCTTCCATTTCCGCTTGTGAAAGTACTGCTGTAGCAGAGGCAACGGGCTCGACAATTAAATCTGCAACTTCCAAATTGGAGTTTGAAACAGCTCTGCCTATGGTTCTAGCGCGACTGGTTTCGCCAGTAATGATGTGGTAATTGCATTCTACACGGACACCAATTCTACCCACTGGATCGCGGATACCATCTTCACCATCAATTTTGTATTCTTGAGGTAGAACATGTAATATTTCCAAACCAGGCGATAATTGTAGATTGGCCATTTCGCTTTCGAGGTTGGTAAGTTCGATTTGGTTGATCTCGTCGTCTCCATTTCTTCTGGTAAGTGTTCCTCGGTGCTGCAAACTTTTGATGTGATGCCCGGCAATACCTACATAAACAGAATTGATTTTCACTTGACTTTGCTTCTCGGCTTCCTTTACTGCAATGTTTATAGCATTGACTACTGTGGAAATATTCGCCACCATTCCCCTGGAAACACCCCCTTGACTGGAAGCTTTTCCAACTCCCAAAATGTTGAGTTTATTGTTTTCAGCCAATTGGCCAACAATCACACAGATTTTGGTGGTTCCGATGT
>CAZQFZ010000021.1:0-29111 GCA_964592635.1 uncultured Rhizobium sp. | reverse complement strand
TGATCCGTGTTGCAGTATCATTTATTATTAATCAGAAGTCAGAATTGGATGAATAATAATACAAACTGGTTTGATATTATTTAAATATGGGAAAGAATTGATTTTTTAAGGCTCCATTCAACGGAAATCACAACCTAAATAATGAATTTGGAATTTATTAATTCACTGCCTGATATTCTGATTGTATATTCCCCAAAAATCAAATTTATCCAATAATATTAAGTCGATTGTTAATCTCATGGTCTATCTGAGAAAATTAGGCAATTCAGTCATTTTTAGTATTTTTGCAATTATATGGCAACCACACAAGACGTTTCAGTAGGAAACTTTATCCGATTCAACGGTGAACTTTGCTTAATTACCGAATGGCAGCACAGAACTCCAGGAAACTTGAGAGCCTTTTACCAAGCGAAAATGCGTCGTGTAAAAGACGGTAAATCTGCGGAAAACCGCTTCAGAAGTGGCGAAACAGTTGAAATTGTTCGTGTTGAAACTCACGAATTGCAGTATTTATATGAAGAAGGTGATGCATTTGTTTGCATGAACAACGAAACCTACGACCAAATTCCCATTCAAAAATTCCTATTTGGTGAAGGATCTCGATTTATGAAAGAAGGCGATACGGTAATTGTGGCATTTGAAGGTGAAACTCCGATCTCTGCGGAACCTCCACACCATACTGTTTTGGAAGTTACATACACAGAACCTGGTGTAAAAGGTGATACTGCCACCAATACTCTTAAGCCAGCTACCGTAGAAACCGGTGCTAGCGTTAACGTACCTTTGTTTGTTGATACCGGAGAAAAAATCCGTATTGATACGCGCACTGGAACTTACGTTGAAAGAGTAAAATAATCTATGAAAGTATTATCTGCTGAACAAGGTTTTTTGGCATTGCCAGAAGAACATTTAACCCAATTGGATTCTGCAAAAGTAGTAATTCAACAAGTCCCCTACGAATATACTTCTAGCTATCTTGAAGGTTCAAAATTCGGGCCCAAAGCAATCGTGGAAGCTTCTCATTATGTAGAGTTTTACGATGAAGAATTGGACCAAGAAACCTACAAATCCATTGGTATTGCAACACTCGAAGAAATGAACTTCGATGGCAAAGTGGATGAGGAAGCGATGCAGTTAATTCATCAAGAAACAAAGAAATTGTTGGATCTAGGCAAATTCGTAGTTTCTTTGGGTGCTGAGCATACCGTGACCAATGGATTTGCCAGAGCGTTCAAAGAAAAATATCCGGAAATGTCCATACTACAAATTGATGCACATTCCGACTTACGTCAAGCCTACCACGATAATCCCTACTCTCACGCTAGCGTTATGGCAAGAGTGCACGACATGGGAATCAATCTAGTTCAAGTGGGTATCAGAGCTCAATGCATCGAAGAAGCTCAATTAATAAAATCATCCGACAATATTCATACTTGGTATGCGCACATGTTGGATAATCAAGACCAATGGATTGATGACTGTATTAACAAACTAGGCGATGTTGTTTACGTTTCTATCGATGCAGATGGATTCGATCCCTCTATTGTACCCGCAGTTGGAACCGCAGAACCCGGTGGTTTAACTTGGCAACAAGGTACAAAGTTATTAAAACGACTTTGTGAACGTAAAAAAGTAGTTGGATTTGACATTGTTGAAATTGCTCCACGTGAAATCGACCTGATAACCGAATTCACCATGGCTAAACTGTGTTACAAATTCCTAGGATATTTAACCTACAATAACCAAATTTAATGCTAGAAAACAATCAAAGAATCTATCTAGACAATGCAGCAACTACCCCATTGGATGCTGAAGTGATAGAAGCCATGCTGCCCGTAATGTCTGAACATTATGGCAATCCGAGCTCTTCTCATGCTCATGGCAGAAAAGTAAAATCAATTATTGAGGAATGTCGAGGCAAAATTGCGAAATTATTAAATTGCAAACCCTCTGAAATATTCTTCACATCAGGTGGAACTGAGGCAGACAATATTGCTCTTCGTAGCTCTGTAGAAAGCTTAAATATCAAACATTTAATCACTTCTCCTATTGAACATCATGCAGTTCTTCATACCGCCGAAGAGTTGTATGAAACGGGAAAAGTTACTTTGCACTTAGTAAATATCTTACCCAATGGCCATGTGGATTTAAACCATTTGCAGGAGCTTCTCAACGAATTTCCCGGTGCTTTAGTGAGTTTGATGCATGCAAACAATGAAATTGGTAATCTATTGGATGTAGACACTGTTGGAAACATGGTTAGAAATGCCAATGGATACTTTCATTGCGATACCGTTCAAACCATGGGGCATTTCCCATTCAACTTAGAAGAATCTAAAATTGATTTTCTTTGTGGAGCTGCTCACAAGTTCAATGGACCAAAAGGTGTTGGATTTCTCTATATAAATAAACGTGTTAGAATCAAGCCTCTTATTACCGGTGGCGCGCAGGAACGCGAAATGCGTGGTGGTACAGAAAACGTTTATGGCATTGTGGGATTAACCAAAGCCCTAGAAATTGCATACCGCGATATCGAAAAAAAGAAATCACATATTTCCCATTTAAAATCAGAAATGATTCAGTTATTATATCAGGAAATTCCCGGTATTGATTTCAATGGCGACTATGCAGGAAATTGCCTTTACACCGTTTTAAGTGCTTCGTTTCCGCCAAACAATGCTGGAAATATGTTACTATTCAACTTGGATATTGAAGGTATTTCAGCTAGCGGGGGCAGCGCATGCTCTAGTGGTGCCGTAGGTGGCAGTCACGTAATCAATACAATCAAACCCAATTCCGATCGAACTACCGTTCGTTTTAGCTTTGGGAAATACAATTCGATTGAAGATATCAAAAAGACAGTAGAAACCTTGAAAAAATGGTACTGTTAGTACCATTTTTTCATTCAGTATTTTGTTATTTTGTAATTGAATTATGGCCATATTGTATTTAACCCGCAAAGAGCATTTCAATGCTGCTCACCAACTGTGGGACAATCGTTTATCAGAATCCGAAAACTTTGAGCTTTTTGGTAAATGCGCCAATCCCCATTTTCATGGTCATAATTTTGATTTGTACGTCTGCGTAAAAGGTGAACCCAATCCTCATACGGGTTTAGTCATGGATCTAAAAAAGTTGAAAGTCATTATTCAACAAGAAGTGATAGAACACTTAGATCATCAAAACTTGAACTTAGATGTTGCTTGGTTAAAGGGCAAAATGCCCTCTATAGAAAATATATCTGTAGAAATTTGGCATCGAATTGCACCTCACTTACCCGAAGGTGTATTTCTTCACAAAATCACACTTTGGGAAACTCAAAATAACTACGTTGAGTATTTCGGTGAGTAAATTCACATTCAATTTATTTGACTGTTAAACACAAATTAAACAACTGCTTAAATTCATATTCAGCAGAGCGATGTAATCATATTTAACAAGGTGAGTAATTCGTATTCAACACGGTGAAGAGGTTAACTAAAAAGCCAATGTGAGGCGAAAATTACTGATTCAAATTATTAAAACACAACAACACTCTATATTAAGATTAAGGCTAATGCAACCTATTAAAATCATCAATACTACATTGAATTAATCCGTGTCCGTGATTCCTAACGGATACTATCCAAGCTATTCACCTTATCCTGATCTTGTCGGATACCTCTTAATGCGAATAAATTCAACACAAATGCCAATATCATCCACAAACTATGAGGATTCAATGTAGCTCCAATTACACCAATACTCAAGCTACTTTTCGTTAAGTAATAATCCATAATCAACAATCCCAATGCGGCTATCGACGCGATTAATGAAATTGCAACGAACTTCATTTGCTTTACTCGATTCTTATATAAAAAAATGGCATAAAATGAAGTTGCACCAACTACAATTAAATTAACCAAATTGATGTATTTATATCCAATCAAAGGTTGCATTAGGTCCAATCCCGTGTTTTCTTGAGTTAGATATTTTAACCGGATGTAAGAAAAGGAATTATTATGATTCTCAATCGCAAATTCTGCATAAGTTGGATTTTGAACCACCAACAAGGCTACAAGAATAAACACCAAAAGTAAATATAGGGTTTGAATGCGTTGAATCATGTATCAAATTTAACTGCTATTATTGAAAATCCATAATCATTCTGCCAATTTTGCAGTCATCGAAATTCGTATCGTGGTTCTTGTAAAAGCTACACTCTCCTTTACCGATATTTGACCCTTGTGGTAATCTTCGATAATCCTTTTTGCCAAACTTAAACCCAATCCCCAACCTCGTTTTTTAGTGGTAAAACCCGGTTTAAAAATATCAGACATTTGGTTTCTTGGAATTCCCTTACCCGTATCAGTAATTTCCAAATACATTCGGTGATTACGATACAATAGTGTACACGTTAACACACCCTCACCGTCCATAGCATCAACCGAATTCTTCACCAAATTCTCAATTACCCAATTGAATAAGTTGTCGTTTATATTCACCAACAATGGCTTTGGATAGAGTGTCCATCGAAATTCAACTGAAGGACTAATCCGACCTTTCATATAATTCAATGAATTCTCCAAAACCATGTTAACATCCTGCTCTTTTAGCACCGGTTCAGAACCAATTTTGGAAAATCGTTCTGTAATTATTTTCAAACGATCCACGTCTTTTCGCATCTCTTCTGCCGCGTTTTCAGGAAACATGCCCATTTCCAAAACATCTACCCAGCCCATCAAACTACTTATGGGAGTGCCCAATTGATGTGCAGTTTCTTTGGCCAAACCCACCCAAACTTGATTTTGCTCACTTCTTGTTGAATAGGAAAATGCAAAATAACTTACCAGCATAAACAATGAAACAATACCCAAAACCACGTATGGATAATACTCCAACTGTCGAAGTACGGAACTTTTACCATAATATACCTTGTAATTCGTTTGTTCATCGATAGGAATGTCGATGGGTTTGTTTTCAGATTCAAATTGAATCAATTTTTCCTTTAGTTTTTCGGGGGATATCTGTTCGTTTTCTTTAACAATATTAATATGCTGTATAATTGAACCCGTTTCTGAAACCAAAATAGCAGGAATGGTTTCGTTTGATTGCACAATTTTCAAGTGAAAACCCAAATCACCTTCACTGCCAGGATCAGTAAGAATTTGCTCCGCATCGGCCCATACCTCCATCTTTTTTGTTTCTTCAATTGCAATTTTATTGACTAAACGTTGCGACAAGAACAGTGTTAGAATTCCAACTAATACTGCAAAAAGCAATAAAATCAATTTTATAAATCGCCTTAATTCAAATGTGTTTATTTTCTTTTTCTGAATCATAACGAAGACGATTTAATTGAACACGGCAAACCTTTATATTTTAACTACTTTTTAGATTCCAAATTGAATAGAAAATGCAATAATCGCTGTACATCTTTCCCAACTGTGTATTCTCTGGCATAAATATAATTCACGTTGCCTTCAAAGGAAGTATTCGTCCAACCATTCGAGCTATAAATCACTCCTGTCTTTAGTTTAGGCAGCATGTTAGACGACTCCAACCCCGTGTAACTAACCCAAGTTTTATATCCCCCAAGAACATAAAGAACATTCCCATACATCAGTCTCATAGGCTTCCAAAACCCTATTGTTAACAATAACAATGGTGCGCAAAGTAAAAGTACAAAGGCAGTAATTAAATCAAAAATCCTTTTGCGACGGCGGTTATAAACCTCAGAAATTGAATACTTTACATCAACAGTAAATAATTCACCGGGCTCATTCTTGGAATCCGATCCAATAATAAACTCCCCTCGATCAGGCGCAATCTTTAACTGCACATCCGTTTCAGAAAAATCCGACATAGAACGCATGATAATGGAAGCGGGCACATCTTTTCCACTAAAAATAATTAGGTTAGCCGAAAAAATTTCAGCAATTTCATCCAATTGTTCTATCACGCCAATTTGGCCAACTGAAATGCCATTGACATGAGTAAAACTGGAATGATCATTCCCTTTTGCATTTGAAAAAGCTGAATGAATCCCCACTCTACCCAACAAAGTATGACGAATTTCGCTGCGATTTAATAATTCCGAGATTCTCGAAAATTCCTGTTCCTCAGCCACTATAAGTATCCTTTTATCATCCGATTTTAAAAATCGGATACCTCCAAGATTTACCTTGTCTAAAAAAACTCTGAAAGCCAATATAATTCCAATGCTCCAAGATGCTCCCAATGCCAAAATAGCCCTTGAAAATTGCAAATCTTTCGACAAAAAACCGTAAACTGCAAAGAGTAAAAACGCACCTGCAAATCCCCCTCTAAACATACGATACCCATTAAATGGCTTATCATATCCCCCAGAAATCCATATAGACAATTGAATAACAACCACGTAAATTGGGATGTGCAACCAATAGTATTCAGTTGGATAGAAATCGGGCACATATTTATTGTAATGCTCCCAATATTTTGCAATTCCTACAAAGCCCAGCAACATCAACAAAAAATCTGTTCCAAAAAGTAAAATCGTGTTGATAAACTGAATAAACAAAGCCAATGCAGCCCTTAAAAGGACCGCAATATTGATCCAAAAAGAAAACCAACCTGCCATTCGAGATGAATAATGCTTCTTGGCAAACAAAACCATGGCATTATAAAACACTCGAACATAATTAACTGACTTCTTCTTGGTACTTTCTCCTTTGTAATGTATGATAGTTGTTTCCGAAAAATATACGTTTTTATAACCGCCCAAAGCAATCCGATAAGATAAATCAATATCTTCACCGTACATAAAGAACTGCTCGTCCAATAGTCCTACTTTATTCAAAGCATCCATGCGCATAAACATGTATGCACCCGATAACACATCTACCTCATGATTCTCAAACTCACTCAAGTATTTCATGTGATATCGGCCAAAATACCTGCTTTTGGGAAACAATGTAGCCAATCCAGTCATTTTAAAAAACGCCACAGCCGGTGTGGGCAAGCCTCTTTTACTCTCGGGTAAGAACTTCCCTTTCCCATCAATCATCCTCACTCCCAAACCACCCACATTTAAATTAGAATCCATGTATTCAACACATTTCAGCAAAGTGTCTTCCTGCAAAACAGTATCTGGATTTAGAAGTAAAATATATTTCGAGTTACTGGCAATGATGGCTTGATTATTTGCTTTTGAAAACCCAACATTGTGCTTGTTGATGATGGTTTTAACCCAAGGAAACTTCTCGGCAACCATTTCCATACTCCCATCAACACTATTGTTATCAACCACCCATATTTCAGTATCCAAATGGTGTATTGCGCGTTCAACCGAAATCAACACCTGCTCTAAAAAATGCTTAACGTTGTAATTAACAATAATAACCGAAAGTTGATGCATGGGTTTCAATCAACGAATCTAATGATTTCTTAAGAATTTACCGAATATTCTGTGCGTTGTAGCAACGACCTACCCAACGTGATTTCATCTACATATTCAATTTCACCACCAACAGAAATTCCGCGAGCAATATTTGAAATTTTCACAGGTTGCCCCTTCAATTTTTTTGCAACATAATACATTGTCGTGTCACCCTCTACCGTTGCACTCAAAGCCAAAATAACTTCCTGAACATGATGATCAGTTACACGATGAGCCAACGATTCAATATTCAAATCCGACGGGCCAACTCCGTCCATCGGGGAAATTAATCCCCCAATAACATGGTAAACACCCTTAAATTGAGCCGTGGCTTCAATTGCCATTAGGTCGCTAAAATCTTCAACTACACAAATTACCGATTTATCTCTTGATGGATTTGCACAAATTTCACAAATTTCATGATCGCTAACCGTTCCACATTCATTACATAAGTGCAATTCCGTTTTCAATCGAATCAAGGCCTGTGCCATATCTACAACCTCAATTTCAGGCCGTTTTAACAAATACATAACCAATCGCAATGCCGTTCTTTTTCCTATTCCTGGAAATGAAGACAATGACTCCACTGCACGCTCCACAATTTGCGATGTAAATTGCATACAGCAAAATTACGAGAAACCACATGTTATTTCATGCGATTTCAACATTTTCACTTTAACTTTGCAATCAAATGTACATCGAAGTACTTCAAGCAAAAATCCATAATGTTCGGATTACTCAAACCGAACTTAATTACACAGGAAGCATAACTATGGATATGGACCTAGTGGATGCAGCAGGTATGATTCCCAATCAGAAAGTCCTTATTGTTAACAACAATAATGGTGAACGTTTTGAAACCTACATCATCGAAGGTGAACGCGGTTCTGGTATCATAGGCCTCAATGGCGCTGCCGCTCGTAAAGGTCAAGTTGGCGATCATTTAATTATAATGACATTCCTCCACATGGAACCTGCTCTGGCCAAATTGCATCAACCCAAAAACATCTTCCCCGATAACCATAATAAATTGATTTGAAGTAATCGCATTTGAATATCTCATCAATTACTTGCAGTTCAATGAATGCGAGGAAATTTCTGCATATATTTGATATTTGATTGATTTCAACCTACCTACTACAAGCAATTGCCTACTCATTTTGAAAAAAATCATTACACGAATTCTCATGCTCGTTCTTGCCCTAGCCGTTTTTGGCTATATCGGGTATTCTACTAATTGGACTGAAACGTTTAAAGCTTTAAAACAAGCCAATCTCAGCTTCATTATTTTCGGTGCCATCATCATGCTATTGGCTCATTTTCTAAGAGCCTACCGGTGGAGTATCCTTACAAAAACAAACGGTTATCCCATCAACACCCGAAGAGCATTTTATTCAGTAATGACCGGCTATTTGATAAATACAGCTACATCTAGAGGCGGAGAAGTTGTACGCTGCGCAGTTACCGCAAAAAGTGAAAAAGCCCCAGTTGAAATGCTTGTCGGAACCGTAGTTACAGAACGTATAATCGATTTATTTACTTTGATTTTTATGGCATTACTCGGCTTAATCCTTCAATTCAACGAATTATTTGGATTTTTCCAATCATTTATTATTCAGCCCATTATCAATAATTTGCAATCACCTAAATTTTGGATAGCGATTTCTCTATTTGCTTTGTTTTTTTTCCTGGGATTCAAATACATTAAAAAACGACAATCCCAAAAATCCAATGAAAGCAAAGGTGGTGTTTTCCAAAAGTTTATCGGTGGCATGACAGGTATTTTCAAATTGAAAAATCCTCTAGTATTTATTATTTCCTCACTCGGTATTTGGATTTGCTACTGGTTTTCCATGTATTTTCAAATACAAGCCCTCGAAATCACTCGGCATCTAACACTTGCCGCTTCTCTCGCAGTAGTGCTCTTTTCAACCCTCGGAATTATCGTCCCCATGCCAGGTGGTGCCGGTGTTTGGTATTTTATTGCATTAGGACTGAACATGGTTTATCATTTCAACCCCACCGAAGCAAATACCTTTGGCGTTTTTACTGTGGCTTTTTCCAATATTTTTCAAATTATTCTCGGGGGAATTTCTTACGGTTTACTCTTTTTGGAAATCCAACAAATAGAAAAAAACAAGTAAATAAACCATACAACTCAGTCTTCCACAGTGTTAAAAGCAAAAACTGTATTGTAAAAAGTCCCTATTAACAAATTCAAGATAATTCGAAATACAATGAATTATCTTCGCTAACTAGATAACAATATGAAAACGAAACTGTCAAAACATAAAATATGGACTATTGATCAATGTAAGAATAACATTCAATTATTGAAAGATCAAGGCAAAACTATTGTTTTTACCAATGGTTGTTTTGACATCATACATGCCGGACATGTGCACTATTTAAATCAAACTGCACAACTTGCCGATTTCATGATTGTTGCAATCAATTCTGATTCATCCGTTCAACGTATGGAAAAATCTCCTGCCCGACCTCTACAATCCCAAGAATCTCGTTGTATGGTAATGTCAGCATTTGAATTTGTAGATGCCGTTGTACTATTTGAAGAAGATACACCATTGGAAATCATTCAATTGATAACACCCGATGTTTTGGTAAAAGGCGGTGATTATACCATTCAAAACATTGTTGGTGCAGACTGGGTTGTTCAACACGGTGGTCAAGTAAAAACCATCGAATTTCTTCCTGGCTTCTCAACAAGCAACATCGAACGCAAAATTTTAGAATCGCACAAATAAATAATTCGAGGTTCTATTTAATTCCTCTCGAATCAAAAATATATCCATGGTTTCCTTTTTGCTTTTTGGTGGATCATTCATCTTATGCACCTTGTATTTTATTTACTGGTACAAGGTAATTCATCATTTCAACACTGAACTCATTGAAATTCAACCCATACCAACCAAAACTGTAACTGTATTAATTCCGTTTAGAAATGAAGAACTCCACCTACCCAAATTAATCCAAGCACTACCCAATTGTAATTCATTTAATCAATTAGAATTCTATTTTGTGAATGACCATAGTTCCGATTCCAGTATGGATGTTTTAAAAAATCATCTGTCAGATCAAATTTGGAAAAACAGGTTCAAAATAATTGACCTCCCTGAAAATCTATCCGGTAAAAAAGATGCCATTCGTTTTGCCGTTAAACACATAAACACAAATTGGATTCATTTACTCGATGCAGATTGTATCCCGAATCCAGAAACGTTTGAATGTCTGTTTACTAAAACAGCAACTTTGGATTGTAAAATAGTTTTAGGTCCGGTGGCATTTGAGAAATCCAGTGATTCAAATAATATTCATGAACTCACACCAACTTATTTGGAAAGTTATCAAATTTTAGAAAATACCGCTTTGATTGCGCTTGGTTTTTATCACTTAAAAAATCATTCACCCAGCATGGGTAATGCTGCCAACATGTTATTTAATGTGGAATTTTTCAAAAAAAACAATCCATACAAAAACAATATCCATATTGTTGGTGGCGATGATATTTTTTTAATTGAAACCGCTTACAAATCAAATCCCAATTCTATTAAATACGCAAATTCTAACTTAGCCACAGTTAAAACAAACGTACTTCCAGATTTTTATTCTCTTTGGAATCAGAGAATTCGATGGGCCAAAAAAACCTCCGCACAATCACTTCTCTTTACGCGAAATTCGCAAATAATCCTTCTGCTATTTTTCCTTATACAATGGGTAAGCTTGGTCTATTGGGGGTTATACTCGCATGACTATTTATTTATTGCTCTTTTTGGGGGATTTAAAAGCTTCGCTGACTTATTCATTCTGCAAAAACTCCTACAGACTAACGAACAGAAAATATCCATTCTTAAAATTATATTCTCCTCTATTTTTCAATCTATTTTCATTCCCATCATTGCAATTGCCCAGTTTTTTGTGGCCGTTGAATGGAAAAATCGAAAATTTTAATCATAGCCCCCGTAAACAAATTTCAAATTTCACTATATACAAAAATGCAGTGTATATATGCCGCAATTTAAACTATAGTGCGATACGAAAATCTCTTTTTGTACAACGATTATTCCACTGCCTGATAGTACTTTTATTAAATAGTGTTACTTCCGAAATATCAGCACAATCCATTCAATTTAGCGATGATTTTAGCCAAAACCATTGGCCGGAATTCCTCGATAATGATACTTTATATTTCACACGTAATTTAAATTCAGCACAAAGTCGATCGGATAAAATTGAAAAACACGAATTTCAATTAAAATTACCTCTGCACCCCTCCGTTTTACTGCAAAAAATTAACGAATTCCAATCCCTAGAAATCATTGAAAAATACCAAAATTTCAAGGACCAAATATTACAATCCCATTCAACAAAAGGTTTTTTCGGCTTACGCTTTGGTGCCGAAATAAATCTCTCTTCCGTAAATCGAATTTCAATAATTCTCAAAGACTCACAATCGCGAGAAATCAAATTGAATTGGGGCAACACTAAAGACCAATTAGAAGTGTATTTCCTAGGTCAAATCATTTATACCGGACCACCATTCGAATTCAATTCGAGCAAATTGAATCAGAGTGTCTTATTTGAATTCAATTCCGATACAATCTCCATAATTACTTTTACAGAAAGTACTGATTTTCAATTGTTTTCAAATTATCAATCTAAAAAACACACCATCAAAATTCCTTTAGACCGACGTTTTGGTGTGCCATTTTGGGGGATTTTTTCCATCGCACAATCCGGTAAATCTGCTATTGGGTCGCATAGATTAAACCAACTAAACTGGGGCTGGGGTCAAGACATTTTCGTAGATAGTATTCAAATTGAAACTAAACAAATTTCAAACAATCAAATTGAATTAAATCTATACTCCAAAAATTATTGGTTTCAACTAGATACTTTCAAAACCCTTGATCACATTGATAATCGTTACCAATATCAATATCCCAAAATAGAAACAAAAATGGCTTCACTGCCGATGCAAAAAAATACATTAAATCATTTGAAAAATCGTTTTTCTAAAAATACCCAATTCCGATTTACGTTTGATCGAAATTCCCTGAGTAGCACCTCTCAAGGTAAGGAAGACAGCGTTGTTTTTGTTTTAAAATCGCAAATTCCAAGTCTCTTTTATATAATTCCTCTTAATCATTCTGATACGCTAATAACAAGCAACCAATTTATTGTCACCAACTGTGCTTTAAATAAACTCGATACTGCATTTGCAAACTCCATCTACATTTCTGAAATAATGAGCGATCCGGAACCTAATTTGGGGAGAATTCCTGCACTTCAATACGTCGAAATCGTAAATATTGCCGGAACTGACATTGACTTAGGGACCTTATTTATTTCAAAAAATTCGAAATTCATCAATTCAGTATCCATTGGAACGCGCATAGATATTGAAAATTCAGACAGTTTGGTTTCACGAGCAAAAAATGATGAGTGGATTTTTTCCCATAAGTTGGCAGCCGGGAAATACGCACTCATTACCAATGCCATTGATAGTGTTAATTGGAGTAAATGGCTTAGAAAGAACTATCCCAATAACCTTAACGAATTGTACATCATTTCTGCAGTAGGTCTGCCCCGCTTCAACTTTTCCGATGGTGTAATTTGCATTTTCAATAACAAAGGAGAAACCATTACACGAGTCAATTATTCATCTCAAATGCATCTCAACGAATTTAAAGACGGTGGAGTTTCGTTGGAATTAACTAATCCCAGTCAACCCTATTCCTGGGAGTTTAATGCAAGTAGTAACCCGAACTTTGGTGGTAGTCCTGCAATTAAAAATAAAATTGACACTTCCTATTTCCCATACAATCAAACAATAACTCCGTATAAAATCATTGACGCTTATTGCGATCACGATAGTATCTTCATCATTTGGAATCACCCACTTCCTTTAGCATTTCCAACCTTAAAACTCTATGAGTATCGACTAAATTCAATTATACCCACCGACTCTTTTTTGATTTCATCCCAACTCAACATTCAATCTTCCGCTTTAAACTTAAATTCTCCTTCAAAACAATCTAACCCGTGCAACTCGCAACATCTTTATAGATTGGATTCAGCGGTGCTAAATAGATTCTTTTCGAAGCAGTTAAATAAATATATTTTCGTTGAATTTCAAGAAAATAAACCCATAAAATTTCACAATAACGATTCCAAACTACTGCGATTTAATGAAATTCTAAGCAATAATTTTACCGGTTTTTCTGACTACTTTGAGCTAGTTAATATCGACTCATGTATAAGTGTTGATTTAGAAAATTGGGACCTATTATATTACGATGAAAACAACATATTAAAGCACATAGTTCCACTAAAAAACAACAATTTCAGATTCATCCAACCCAACCAGTATAAGGTTTTCACCGATGACCGATACAGTGTTTACCGACAATTTCCCAACTCCTACCCTTTTAATTTCGCTCAAATCAATCGATTCCCCGATTTATCTACATCTACAGGTAGATGGTTACTAAATCACCATATTTACGGAATTCAAGATGAAATCAATATGAGTGAATTAAATAAAAATTTCCCTAATTTAGTTAAAGGATTCTCACTTGAAAAAATGAATCCACACTTAGATTCGAAATTCCCCCAAAGCTGGTTCCCCTTTTTTGCCTCAAATAATTCCAAGTCAAACAATCCACATATCCCTATTTCGGGTGGAACCCCTGGTGAAAAGAATTCCAACTACAAAAACAGTTTCTTGTATTCTAATTCATGGCTTATTTTACTTGATAAAATAATACATGTAAACAGCAATCAACTGCTCATTTTACCTATTGAGTTTCACTTGCCTTCTGAAGGATATTCTTTGAGTGGATCCATTTACAATAGTTCTGGTCGACAGATTTGCACCCTAAACCTTCCCGATTTAATTCCACAAAATGGATCATTGTTTGTAAATCTACCGGAAGAAATCCATTTCAACGGTAATTATGTTGTTAAATTTGAAGCAACACTCCATGGATTTCCTACAAAACGAGTAATCCAACGAATTACAGTGATTAATTAATTGTTATTTAAATGAATAAAAACCAAATACTCGCGATTTATAAACAGCATCTTCTAACTAAATTTGATTCAGATGAAACCAAAGCGATATTGATGTGGGCCAATGACTATATTTCTCCACTTTCTGAAAATGAGTTCAATTGTCTTCTAGAATCTGATTCATTACTCTCCTTTTTACCTCAAAAAAGAATTTTTCGCAAATTACATCAATTACTACTTTTGGAACCCGTTCAGTATGTTTTTGAAACTGCCTATTTCCACAAATATCGATTTAAAGTTAATTCTAATACGTTAATACCACGCCCAGAAACAGAAGAACTGATTGAGTTAATTTTAGAATACAACTCACTTGAAAATAATGGTCAAATTAATCACCATCCCGAACATACTGAACACCATTATAGCATCAACGGATTGGATATAGGAACTGGAAGTGGCTGTATTCCAATTACAATATTGCTGCAGCGGTCTAATTGGAAATTTGAATCTCTAGATATTAGCGATTCTGCATTGGAAGTCGCTAAATCAAATGCAATTCAACATCATGTAAATGATAGATTGAAATTTTTCTTATGTGACTTCTTATCTACTGATGTGGATTTTTCTCCCTACAATTTGATCATCTCCAATCCTCCATATATACCATTGCATGAGATGTCGCAACTCAGTGAAAAGGTTACCCAGTTCGAACCACATATTGCATTGTTTACAGAATCAGACCCCTTGATTTTTTATAAACAAATTCTCAAAAATGCGCTAATAACCGCCAAAAAAGGAACGCAAATTTGGATGGAAACACATCAAGATTATTGTGCAGAAGTAGAAAACCTATTCAAGTCTCACGGGAGTACCAAAATAATCGAGGATCTCTCTGGAAATCCTCGATTTATATTTTTTACAACTTGAATTAATCACTCATAATAAACAACTAGAAAAAGGTGTTTATTACCCCCAACATTAAAACCTAACTTGCCTTTATATTATGGAAGTTGTATCATTCCATCCACATTTTTCAGCGCTCCACGCTTATAAATTTGCGTTAGAGTGGTGTAAATCCCCTGTGAAAAACGTTTCAAATCATTTTCTCCACTTTTCGCAAATAGTTGTGCAATTAAATCTTTCGAAGATATTGGGTTTTTATAATCTAACATGAACTGAACAATAATATCTCTTTTTGTCAATTCGCCAGCACGCTTTCGGCCTCCACCTACTTTAACTAATGAAACCTTCGCAGGCCTACCTCTTTTGGCAAACGTTTTCAAAACCGTACTTGCGGGTCTTCCCACTTTCCGTTTTTTTGTTCCCGCAACTGCTATCTGCTTTCTGTAATCTTTGGCTCTGTTCTTCCATAATTTTATAGACCTCTCTAACTTGTCTTTTTGCATCTCTAATTCGCGTTTGTAACGAATTTCTATCCGCTGCATTTCTTTCTCCGTCTGTATTTGAGCTTTTTGTAATGAATCAGCCAAACGTGTTAACTCTATTTCCAATTGCACAAACAACCCATCGCCGCGTTTTACAGAACTTTTGCGCACCGCCTTCGTCTTATTTTTTGTACCTGGCTTTCTACCGCGTTTCTTGGGAACAGCATTATTTATATTTTCATTCATAAAATCAAAAATTAAATTTTAACACAAAAGTCCGAATTATAATTCGAATTTTTACTATTTTAAAAATTCTGTATAGCAACATTAATAAAATTAATTATTAGAATATACTGCCTTATTTAACAAAGCACTCATTAAATACAATTGTCTCGGTAAATTAATATAATTAATCAAATAAATAAAAATTACAATAATTTTACAATAAGTCCAGTTTTATCCGAATTAGTACTCAATCAAATTTCTTATTAATTTTGCATGTAATTTAAATTCGTGAGATATTTATTTACCATCGGACTTCTACTTTTATCCAATATTTTTATGACACTAGCGTGGTACGGACACTTAAAATTTTCACAATGGAGATCTTTTGAAAAAATAGGATTATTGGGTATTGTTTTTATTAGTTGGGGAATTGCACTATTTGAGTACTTCGCACAAGTTCCAGCTAATAAATTTGGATACAAAGAAAATGGTGGACCGTTCTCATTGTTGCAACTTAAAATGATGCAAGAAGTAATCAGTCTATCCGTTTTCGTAGTTTTTACATTATTGGTTTTTAAAACAGAGTCTTTTAAATGGAACCATTTGATTGGTGCTTTGTTTCTTTTATTGTCAGTGTACTTTTTTTTCAAGAAATAATTCGTTTGAATGCCGCCAAACCCAAACATACCTACTTTCCCATCACCCGAAGAGATTAGCAATCTTCCAATTCCGAAATTATTGGAACTTAGTGGCAATTTGCGCACTTTTTTAATAGACACACTGCTATTACAAGGCGGACATTTTGCAGCAAATCTGGGAGTTATTGAACTTACAGTTGCTCTCCTTAATCAATTTAACCCTTTATTGTCTCCTATAGTTTGGGATGTGGGACATCAATCCTATCCATATAAAATCTTAACCGATCGTATCCAACAATTCAGAAATATCCGATCATTTAATGGCATTTCTGGATTTCCAAAAATTGCCGAAAGTCCATTCGATCACTTCGGAACAGGACATTCTTCCACTTCAATTTCTGCCATTTTAGGTATGGCCACAGCATCGAAAATCAAAAATGTTAACATACCGCATATTGCTGTGATTGGGGATGGCGCTCTAACCGGTGGAATGGCATTTGAAGCATTAAACAACATTCTCAATTCCGATTTAAATATTATTATCATCCTCAACGACAATAATATTGGAATTGATCCCAATACCGGTGCAATTAACAAACATCTAAATACCAATTTCAAAATTAAAGAATTTTTCGAATGGTTTGGTCTATCCTATCATGGCCCAATTGATGGACATGATATTTCACAACTTACTGAGAATCTCAAACTTTTAAAACAACAACATTCTCCTAGATTGCTGCACATTAAAACTGTGAAAGGCAAAGGATACGAACCTGCTGAAAAAGAACAAACCCGTTGGCATAGTGCTCCCAAGTACGACAAATTTCAGCCCGTAACTAGTTTAAATGAAAAACCAACAAAATGGTCGGATGCATTTGGAGAGAACTTACTACTATTACTACAAAATAACCCTCTTGTTATCGGGATCTCTCCGGCCATGACAAGTTCTTGTGGAATGTCAAATAGCATGTTAAAATTCCCGAATCGTGTTTTTGATGTCGGAATATCTGAACAACACGCTTTAACTTTTGCCGCTGGAGCCGCAAAACAAGGACTTCTGCCCGTTGTCAATATTTACAGTACATTTCTTCAGCGTGCGTACGACCAATTAATCCACGATATTGCATTGCAAAAACTCCCTGTGCTTTTATGTATTGATAGAGCAGGATTAGTTGGAGAAGATGGACCCACACATCATGGTGTTTTTGATATTTCATTTTTATTACCAATTCCAAACCTAAGAGTATTTTGTCCAAACTCCAAGCAAGAACTATCCCAAGCATTTGATTGGTTTATCAACAACCAAACGCCTACAGTAATTCGCTATCCAAGAGGTAACGTTCCAAACTATATAATCAAACAAAAGAATATAAACCAAGAAGAAGTAAATAGTGATTCCAAATCTACCAATTTATTCAACCCATTTCACAATTTCACTTTGGCCGCGAATGCAGCGAACAGCAATCATAACGTAATTTCCAATTCCATTCATACCCAATCAAACAAGAAATCCACAGCTGTTTTAAGCTGTGGAAACGCTACAAATTGGGCATTACAAGCATTTCAAGAAAATTCAAACATTCAAATCATTCACTTCAACCAAATAAAACCACTGGAAAATCTGTCCCAATTAACTCATTTCAACACTTTAATCACCATCGAAGATGGCACAATCATTGGCGGTTTCGGTCATTATATCAAAGCTGAATTTGAAAATCAATTCCCCCAAACTGCCCAAAATCAACATTGGTATCACAAAGGAATTCCGGACCATTTTGTTTCACATGGTTCTGTCGATGAATTATTAAATTCGATTTCTTTGGATTCCAAAAGTTTGCATCAATTCCTACAACAGCTTCCAACCCCATAATTACAGCTACTTTAACCGTTTAAATTCCTACAACAGCTTCCAACCCCATAATTACAGCTGCTTTAACCGTTTAAATTCCTACAACAGCTTCCAACCCCATAATTACAGCTGCTTTACCCAATTATCCAATAAGATCTGACCTTCATAAGTCAACACACTTTCTGGATGAAACTGTACACCCCAAATGGGTAAATGTTTATGCGAAAATGCCATTACCTGACCCAATTCATCCCTGCCATAAACTTCTAATTCCTGCTCCTCTTGAACTCCTACAGCCGCTACTACCAATGAATGGTACCTGCCAATTTGCATCGGATTTTCCAGTCCAATAAAAATCCCCCTACCATTATGCCTCATCAAAGATGATTTGCCATGTACCGGAACTGCAGCCAACTCTAAACGCCATCCAAATAATTCACCCAATGCCTGATGTCCCAAACAAACCCCTAAAATTGGTTTTCTATCTTCAATAAGTACCTTTAGAACTTCTAACAAATTTCCGGCATCCTGGGGTGAATTAGGCCCCGGACCAACAACTATGGCATCTAATGTTCGTATCTTCCGAATGTTTTCATCAGTAAGTTCATTGTTTCGAAAAACCATTAAATCGGCACCCGTTTTTTGCAAATAGTGCACAAGATTGTAGGTAAAACTATCAAAATTATCAATGAATGCAATTTTCAATTGGTGTTCAAGCATAATTCACTTCCTTTTTGAATCTATTCGTCTAAAATTGCATATTTTCATCTGCTCAACTAATTCTTAATCATCTAAACACAAAAATTAACATCATTGCTTTCGTCAAATCTTGAATTTTGTACTTATTCCTGGAACAAAATCTTTGAGATAATAAGGCTCGAAATATGCAACTGATTCAAACAACTGCTCCTTCCATTTCCAAGCGGCTTCTTCTCCAAACATGCTAGCCTGGGGAGCCTCTGAAAATTCAAAACCAAGTTCCAACGAACGAATGCCAAATAATATTCGTTTTGCCTTTTCGTTTGCATTACCAATAAAGCCAACCTCATTTTCTTGGTCTATTCCCATCCATATCAATGTTTCTTCATTCAGAATTTTTGCTTCAACACGAGGAATTTCACTGCCATTTTCGTGTATCAAAAACCCTCTATTGTTCACTGATTCACCTCGATGTATTCGCTGAATATACACCTCATCACGTCTTGCATCCAACATGGAAAACACCACTTGCAAATGATCATGCTGCTTTAACATCCAGTTTCCCATCCCCCAAAAACCGTCCACTGAAATAAGCGGTATATTTTTACTGTAACACAACCCTTTTGCCAAGGAAGTACCAATCCGCAAACCCGTGTAACTTCCTGGTCCGTGATTAATTGCAATCGCTTCCAAAGTCCCAATTTTAGTACAAGCCATATTTTTTCGATCTTCCAAAAAATCAATGGCTTCTTGTACCAATACAGGCAACTTTTCCGAATGAGATTGCTTTTCCGAACTCATATTTTCCCAAACAATTCTACCATGTGCATCTGAAATTGCAACACTAGGAAAATCTGCTGAGGACTCAATAATTAATATCACAGGGCAAAGTTAAATATTATAACCAAAGTGTATTTAAACATTCATTTAAATAGCCAAACACATTCAACGGATTTCAGTTAAATTTGCACCAAATTAAAGAAAATGACAAAAGAAGTATTCATTGTAGCAGCCAAAAGAACTCCGATGGGAAGTTTTAACGGCGCATTGTCTTCAGTTCCTGCACCCAAATTAGGCGCAGTTGCTATCAAAGCAGCCTTGGAACAAGCTGGAATTTCTCCTGAAATGGTTGAAGAAGTGATCATGGGCAATGTGTTGCAAGCCGGTGTTGGTCAAGCACCTGCGCGTCAGGCTTCTAAATTCGCTGGAATTCCAGACCATGTTCCTGCTACAACTATCAATAAAGTGTGCGCGAGTGGTATGAAATCTATTGCTCTAGGTGCTCAAAGTATTCAATTGGGATACTACGATATCGTTGTAGCCGGCGGTATGGAAAATATGAGCTTAACTCCTCACTACCTTCCAAATTCGCGTGCTGGTTACAAATACGGTAACTTCAACGCAATCGACGGCATTGTGAACGATGGTTTAACCGACGTTTATTCCGCTACATTAATGGGATCTTGTGCTGAAACTTGCGCAGCTGAATACAACTTCACCCGCGAAGATCAAGATAATTTTGCCATCGAAAGTTACACCCGGTCTGCAAAAGCATGGGCCGAAGGTAAATTTAATAATGAAATTGCTCCTGTAACCGTTTCTACCCGCAAAGGTGACGTGCTGATCTCAGAAGATGAAGAATATAAAAATGTAAACTTTGATAAAATCCCCGGTTTGCGTCCCGTCTTCAAAAAAGATGGAACCGTTACTGCTGCTAATGCTTCTACTATCAATGATGGAGCTGCTGCTGTAGTATTGATGTCGGGCGAAAAAATGAGAGAATTAGGGTTAACCCCATTGGCAAGAATTGCTGGTGCAGCAGATGCTGAACAAGCACCCGAATGGTTTACTACGTCTCCTGCCATTGCTCTGCCGATAGCTGCTCAACGTGCAGGTATTGAACTTTCCAAAATCGATTTCTTCGAGTTAAATGAAGCTTTTGCAGTGGTTGGCTTAGCCAATATGAAACTTATGAACTTAGATGCTTCTAAAGTAAATGTTAATGGTGGTGCTGTTTCGTTAGGACATCCTTTGGGAGCTTCAGGAGCGCGGGTTATCGTTACTTTGGTGAACGTTTTAAAACAAAACAACGGCAAATTCGGAGGAGCAGGTATTTGTAACGGTGGCGGTGGGGCTTCTGCCTTGGTTATTGAAAATTGCTAATTTTTCCATTCCCCTTCAATGAAAAATTGATTTTCTCGTTACACTATTAAGTCCACTTTTAATTCATGTATTTGAGATTTTTTCCATCGTTTTTTTTTCTGGGGATGCTATCAATAGGAAGCGTTCAAAAGAGTTCTGCTCAAAAATTGGACGCTTCTTCCTTGAACGAATTTCGTAATGTAGAACACCAAATTCTACAAATCAATAAAATTCCTATCTGGCCTGCATCTATGCAACCGCCTATTGCCGATTCGGTCAAAATCATAATCAGCGATAGCATTGTAACTCTTCTTAAAGATGCTCTCAACCAACCAAATTCCTGGAATTATCCGTTCGACTCACTTCGATTAACCACAATAGCAATTGCATCCAATCCTAAATCTCCAGTTCGAGTTTTTAGCTTTAATACCATTCTCAACACAGGAAAATTTGTACACCATTGTTTGGTTCAGAAAAAAACCAAATCCGAAGTACAGGTTTGGTACTTGTCCGATACCAGCCAAACACTTCCCAAAAACTGGCAAGATGAGGGTCTAACAGAAAACGAGTGGATAGGTGCTCTTTACTATCAAATGCTTCCGTTTAAATTCAACAAACAAGATGTATTTATTTTAATGGGATTCGATGGCCATAACAAAGAAAGCAATCGTTCGATTTTAGAAACACTGTATTTTGAGGATGGCGAAATCAAATTTGGATTCCCATTATTTCGTGAAAGCGAAGAAGATCCATCCCCCGAACCAAGAGCAATTTGGGAATATCACAAATCAGCTCAAATGATTTTAAGATATCAAATAGACGGAAACGTGATTGTTTGCGATCAGTTCGCTCCTGCCTACGAACAAGTTAGAAACGACCGTCGTTACTACGTTCCATCTGGCGACTACGAAGGATATTTCCGTTCTGGTAAAACCTGGGTAAAAAAACCACTCACCGCCGACATGCCGTTTGCTCCAGACATGAACATACCCGATCCTACCGATGTGAAAAACAAAAAAACAGTGGGAGAAAAATTTCCGAAAAACAAACCTGAAAAACTCACTCCCGTTTCAACAGACGACTCGGAATAAACTGCCCAATTACCTCTGCCTTTAAGCTTGTTTCCTCCCATTCCCGCTTTGGATTACTCATGCTATTAATTCCACAGCCAGCAAAAAAATCCACTCTATCGTGTAGGTAAATCTTTGCACATCTCAAATTTACGTGCAATACAGTTTTATCTAACGACACCAACCCGACCGCACCAGAATACAATTCACGATCTAGCTTCAAGTTCGATTTCACCCATTTCAGTGCTGTTTTCTGAGGATATCCAATCACCGCCGGAGTTGGATTCAATTTCTGCAACAATTGCAATAGTTGATTTGAATCGGAAAAAAAGGAGTACTTACTTACCAAATGCCTCAAATCCCCGTTTTTATGTTCCTGCAATCCAGAGATTTCGGATTTTATTCTCAATTCATCCAAAACTTCCATGATGTGTTGGCTAGTAGTACTTTGTTCCAACTTCTCTTTAATACTCCACTCTTCAGTTTCCTGAAACAACGTACCTGCCAAACTCACAGTTTGTGATTCTCCGAAACTATTTCTGCTCAGTAATAACTCCGGTGAAGCTCCAATCCATATTCCAAAATTATTATCCAAAAATAAATAAACTAAACAATCCAAATACTTTTCGCATAATTTCAAATACCAATCTACCAATAAATCACCGGTTCCGGGGGCCTCTATGATTGACTTTTGAATTATTCGAGCAACCACTACTTTCTCCAATATCCGATCGTTGATGGCAGATTTAACCGAATTTATTTGATTTTCAAAATCATCAAAAGTTTCAGCTTGGGTTGAACACCCGTTCTTATGATCTGTAAAACCATTAAGAAATTCTTCAACCTCATTATACAATCTTTGGGTATGACTATCACCCCATTCAATCAGGCTTACTTCCCCCGAAACTGTAAATAATTCCTGCGGATTCAAGCCATTGGTAAAGATAAACTGCGGATGTTTTTCAATTAACCAATCTGAAACAACACATTTTTGAAGATGCCCTTTGTGTATTTCAATATTTTTTTCATGCGGTAATCGTACAAAAACCGCAGATTTCGAATTCTCGGTATGCATTTTATGAAGTCCTAGGAATTACTGCCATTGTAATACTACCCTTGCATACCAATTTTTGTTGGGCATTCAATAAAATTACTTCCCAAATATGACTTCGTCCACCAATGTGCAACGGCCGCGCTTCTACACGTATTCGTTCACCCATTCGCGCAGGTCTGAAATGACTTCCCTGAATATTTTGACCCACGGCTACATTTTTTTCTCGGGGGATGACCAAATTCGCAGCCATACTCCCTGCTATTTCAATCGCCGCCATTGAAGCTCCTCCATTTAACAATCCCATAGGTTGGCAGTTCTTCTCGCTCACTTCTAATTCACCTACTAAAACATCTTCATGTATTTCTATGAATTCAAAACCTATTGCTGTATTCATTGTATTTAAACATCGCTCATTCAGTGCTTCTAAACGTATATTTGCAATATCAAAAATCGGACGTGCTTCCATGATAGCAAAGTTCAACTTATATGACTAAAAAAACAATTTACCTTATCCGTCACGGACAAACGAACTTCAACAAACTTGGAATAGTTCAAGGTTCAGGCATCGATTCTGATTTAAATGATGAAGGGAATAAGCAAGCTTTGAAATTTTTTAATCACTTTAATCATGTGTCTTTTGAACGAATTTACGTCACCCAGTTAAAAAGAACTCATCAAACGGTTGCTCCATTTCTAAATTTGAATATTCCTATAGAAATCATTCCAGAATTCAACGAAATTAACTGGGGTGTACTAGAAGGAAAAGAACCTACTGAAGAGAATCGAAATCAATTTTACGAAATCTCATCTCTTTGGAAACAAGGACATTTGAACATCGCCGTTTCAGACGGAGAAACACCGCTGCAAATGTATAATCGACAAAAAATCGGGTTGACAAAAGTCATGGAAACAAACCATAAAATCGTTTTAATTTGCATGCATGGTAGAGCAATTCGCAGTTTCCTTTGCTTATTAACAGGCAAACCTCTAAAAGACATGGATGCATTTCATCATGAAAACCTTTGCCTTTACGAACTTCAAGAAAACGACCATGGATTGTTTGATATAATTCGGGGTAATTACGTTGAGCACCTAAAATAAACACCCAGTTTTAAACTGAAATTTGTGATTAATAATTAGAAAAGACAAGATGCAAAACAACACCATAAACATCACGATCATAGATAGAAACGGATTGGCACAAACTTTTGAAGCACCAACCGATATGAATTTAAATTTAATGGAATTCTGCAAAGCGGTGGACCTACCAGTAAAAGGGGAATGTGGCGGCATGGCGATGTGCGCAACTTGCCAAGTTTATGTAGAAAGTAAGCATAAGCTACCTCAGCAAAATGATGCAGAACTAGACATGTTGGATCAAGCGTTCTTTGTAGAAGAAAACAGCCGACTTGGATGTCAATTATTCCTAACAGAAGAACTAGATGGGTTGGTTATTCGTTTAGCTCCAGAATCCGAGTAATTTAACGTATAAATAGGTGTTGCTATTCAATTAATCAATTCGTCTTTAAAACTATCTAAACACATAATTCTTGCTGTTTGGTAATCTGTATATTTCAAATTGAAATCACCCAATTTTGCCTTATGATTCAGTATTGGTTGTTGTGGCTATTGAATTCAACATTTTTTTAAAAAAAATTGATTTTATTAACATTTGAGATTATCTTTGCACTCCTTTTTAGAGTAAAATGGCAAATCATAAATCAGCAATAAAGCGTATTAGAGCTAACGAAGCTAAACGTGACTTGAACAGATATCAGCATAAAACTGCTAGAACTATTGTTAAAAACATTCGTAAATCTCAATCTAAAGCGGAGGCAGAGTCTATGTTAAAATTGGCTTTCACTGCATTAGACAAGCTTGCGAAGAAAAACATTATTCACAAAAACAAAGCGGGCAACTTGAAATCAAGCTTGCAAAAGCACGTAAACTCTTTGGCTTAATCCAAACCAAAGAATTAATTATCGTGTTGGTTGATATACTCATTATCAACCCGTGCAATCATGGAATTTCACAGTCAATAACAATGAATGTCTGTGATTCAGCAAAAATGATATAAAAACAGGCGATAACAACCTAATTTATAAAAAGAAAAAACGGCTCCGGGCCGTTTTTTCTTTTTATAAACATTTGCACTAATTGATTATCTGCATCAATCATTTACAACAATGGTTCCAATAGAATCACCTTGCATCAATCTAAGCAAATCACCAGCTTTATTCATATCGAACACAACTATAGGTTTGTTGTTCTCTTGACAAAGAGTAATTGCGGTTAAATCCATCACTTGCAAGCCCATATCATACACCTGCTTGAATGTAATGGATGTGTATTTCTTAGCTCCTGGATTCTTTTCAGGATCCGAATCATAAATTCCATCTACCCGAGTACCCTTAATGACTATATCCGCTTCAATTTCCACCGCCCGTAAACTTGCCGCAGTATCGGTGGTGAAATACGGATTACCTGTTCCAGCTCCAAAAATAACAACACGTCCCTTTTCCAAATGACGAATTGCACGACGACGAATAAATGGCTCTCCTATTTGCTCCATTTTTATTGCAGAAAGCAACCTTGTTGTCATTCCCTCACGTTCGAATGCTCCCTGTATGGCCATTGCATTCATCATGGTCGCCAACATCCCCATATAATCGCCAGTTGCTCGATCAACTACACCGCCCTGTGCTCCTTGTACTCCTCGAAAAATATTGCCTCCTCCAATTACAATAGCCACTTCCACACCTTGATCTACTACCATTTTCACTTCTTTAGCATAGGATTCCAATACTTTCGGGTCAATTCCAAAATCTTGATCACCTAATAAACTCTCTCCGCTTAATTTTAACAGGATTCTTTTGTATTTCATATATAATCTTATGGTTTTATTAAAAAAATAGCCTTAGAAATCGAATTTCACCGTTTTTCTATTATTGAACAAGTTTAACTCTAAATGCACATTCATCAAAATTAAGTGCTTTTTTCTTATTTAAGTTAAAACCTAAATTGTTACTATCTAACTATCCAAATTGGCTCAACGAATCATTCCATCTCCTTGTTCTTTGATAAACTAAGGCACATACAAAAAACAGGACAAAAAAAATCCCCCAATTGGGGGATTTTATGAAAATTAATATTATTAACCTAATTGAACTCTTTTAAATTGCTTCACTGTTAAACCTTTTTCAATGGTATCCAACATCTGAGCAACTGTTTTAGAACTGTCTTTTACAAATTCTTGGTTCAATAGAGTTGATTCTTTATAGAACTTTTCTAATTTACCTGCGGCAATTTTATCAATCATAGCTTCAGGCTTTCCTTCTTGACGCGCTTGATCTCTTCCGATTTCCATTTCACGCTCTACAGTAGTGGTATCTACTCCATCACGATCAACAGCCACAGGATTCATCGCCGCAATTTGCATTGCCACATCTTTTCCTGCTGCTGAATTCGCTTCGCTAGGAGCAGCACTCAACTCAACCAATACGCCCATCCGGTTTGCACCGTGGATGTAAGAAACTACGTTTGCACCTTCAACAATTTCGTACTTAACAACGTCGATTTTCTCACCAATCTTAGCAACCTCTTCCATCAAACGAGATTCCAAATCAACTGCACCCACTTTCAATTTCTTCAAATCTTCGATGCTAGCTGCTTTGTTTTCCAAAGCTACGTTTGCAATTTCTCTTGCCAAAGCAACAAACCCTTCGTTTTTAGCTACGAAATCAGTTTCACAACTCAAAACTACAACAACACCTAATGTGTTTGAAGCGTTTGTTACAGCAATTACTGCACCTTCAGTTGCTTCTCTATCCGCTCTTTTAGCTGCAATCTTTGCTCCTCTTTTACGAAGAAAATCTACAGCTGCTTCAAAATCACCATTGGTTTCACCCAATGCTTTTTTACAATCCATCAAACCAGCACCAGTCATTTGGCGTAGTTTGTTTACATCTGATGCACTAATTGTTGACATATTATTCAGCGGATACTTCTTGTTTTTGTTCTGATTTTACTTCTTCGTCTGCTGCTTTTTCGCGTTTTCTTTCAGCAGTTCCTTCAATGATTGCATCTGCAATCTCTGAAGCAATCAAATGAATACTCTTTGACGCATCATCATTACCTGGGATAGGGAAATCTACAGCGGTTGGATCAGAGTTGGTATCTACCAATCCAAATGTAGGAATACCTAAACGCAATGCTTCTGCTACTGCTAGATGTTCTCTTTTGATATCAATGATAAAAATCGCACCAGGCAATTTGGTCATATCTTCGATACCACCCAAAACTTGCGCCAATTTGATTTTTTCACGATCCAACATCAAACGCTCTTTTTTATTGATACGTTGGAACGTTCCGTCTGTTGCCATACGATCAATAATTTGCATGCGCTTGATGCTTTTACGTACCGTTTGGAAATTAGTTAACATTCCACCTAACCAACGCTCAGTTGCATAAGGCATTCCTGCTCTTTGCGCTTCTTGTGCAACGATTTCTTTCGCTTGCTTTTTTGTAGCAACGAATAAAATTCTGCGACCAGATTTTGCAATATTTTTTGCAGCTGCCTTAGCTTCTTCAAGCTTAGATTCAGTTTTCTTTAAATCGATGATATGGATACCATTCTGCTCCATGAAAATGAAAGGAGCCATTTTGGGATTCCACTTGCGGGTAAGATGTCCGAAATGAACACCCGCATCCAGCAAATCTTGTTGAGTATATGCCATTGATATATATTAACGTTTTGAGAATTGGAAACGCTTACGCGCTTTCTTTTGACCACTTTTCTTTCTTTCAACAACACGTGGGTCACGTGTCATGAATCCAGCCTTACGCAAGGTAGAACGGAACTCCTCGTTGATATCTACTAACGCCTTGGAAATACCTAAACGAATAGCTTCGGCTTGCCCGGAGATTCCCCCGCCACGCACGTTAACCATCACGTCGTACTTTCCTTCGTTGCCAGTAATATTAAACGGCTCCTTCACGGAATTTTGGTGCCAAGCCAATGGGAAATAATCCATCAAAGACTTCTTGTTAACTACAATCTGCCCGCTACCTTCTTTAAGGTACACTCGCGCTACGGCAGCTTTTCTTCTTCCTGAGTTATTCATCATCATAGTTCTCAGATATCGAACTTCAATTCTTTTGGTTGCTGAGCAGCATGGGGGTGCTCAGATCCCACATAAACAAACATATTGTGAAATATTTTTCTTCCCAAACGATTCTTTGGCAACATTCCTTTCACTGCGTATTCAATCAAACGCTCAGCCTTCATCGCTTTCGCTAATGCAACACGCTGCCCACCAGGAAACCCTGTGTGACGAATATACTCCTTACTATCCATTTTGGATCCTGTCAACTTCACCTTGTCTGCGTTAATCACGATTACATGATCTCCACAATCCACGTGAGGTGTAAAGTAAGGCTTATGCTTACCACGAATAATCGTAGCAATTTTTGACGACAAACGACCCAATGGCTGGTCTGCAGCATCTACAACGTACCAATTCTTGGTTACCGTTGTGTTGTTCGCTGAAATGGTTTTATATGTACTTAACGGATTCACTTTGCGTTAGCTTTAATCAATTTTGGGGTTGCAAAAATAGTAA